>NZ_JBYCLA010000022.1:0-3220 GCF_057473665.1 Mycobacterium sp. TH-M25 | reverse complement strand
TGGCCAACGCGCTGGACTTCGACGACCTGATCGGGGAGACGGTCGCGGTGCTGCAGGCCTTCCCGCAGATCGCCGACCACTATCGTCGGCGCTTCCGACACATCCTGGTCGACGAGTACCAGGACACCAACCATGCGCAATACGTGCTGGTCCGCGAGCTGGTCGGCCGCGATCTCGAACCCGGCGAAGAGGGTGTGCCGCCCGGGGAGTTGTGCGTGGTCGGTGACGCCGACCAGTCGATCTATGCCTTCCGCGGTGCCACGATCCGCAACATCGAAGACTTCGAGCGCGACTACCCCAACGCCACCACGATCCTGCTCGAGCAGAATTACCGGTCCACGCAGAACATCCTGTCGGCGGCCAACTCGGTGATCTCGCGCAATCCCGCCCGTCGGGACAAGCGGCTGTGGACCGACGCCGGTGAAGGTGACTTGATCGTCGGCTATGTCGCCGACAACGAACACGACGAGGCGCGGTTCATCGCCGAGGAAATCGATGCGCTGGCCGCCAATGGTGAGATCACCTACAACGACGTCGCGGTGTTCTACCGCACCAACAACTCGTCGCGGTCGGTGGAAGAAGTGTTCATCCGCGCCGGCATTCCGTACAAAGTTGTCGGGGGAGTGCGGTTTTACGAGCGCCGCGAGATCCGCGACATCGTGGCCTACCTGCGGGTGCTGGACAACCCCGGCGACGCGGTCAGCCTGCGACGCATCCTCAACACGCCGCGGCGAGGCATCGGTGACCGCGCCGAGGCCTGCGTCGCGGTGTACGCGGAGAACACCGGGTCCAGCTTCGCCGACGCGCTGGAAGCCGCCGCCGAAGGCAAGGTGCCGCTGCTGAACACCCGGTCGGCCAAAGCAATTACAGGTTTCGTCGAGATGATGGGCGAACTACGCACCAAGCTTGCCTCGTCCGAGGGCGACCTCGGTGATCTCGTCGAGGCGGTGCTCGAGCGCACCGGCTATCGCAACGAGCTGGAGTCGTCGAGTGATCCGCAGGACCTGGCGCGGTTGGACAACCTCAACGAACTCGTCAGCGTCGCGCACGAGTTCGCTACCGACCTGGCCAACGCTGTGGCGCTCGATGATGCGCCGGTGGATGAGGACGTGCCGGACACGGGTGTGCTGGCGCAATTCCTGGAGCGGGTGTCGCTGGTGGCCGACACCGATGAAATCCCCGAGCAGACGGCCGGTGTGGTGACGTTGATGACGTTGCACACCGCCAAGGGCCTGGAGTTCCCGGTGGTGTTCGTCATCGGCTGGGAAGACGGAATGTTCCCGCACATGCGAGCGTTGGGCGATCCGGCCGAGCTTTCCGAGGAACGTCGGCTGGCCTACGTCGGGATCACCCGGGCGCGGCAGCGGCTGTTCCTCAGTCGGGCCAAGGTCCGGTCGTCCTGGGGGCAGCCCATGCTCAACCCGGACTCGAGGTTCCTGCGCGAGATTCCGCAGGAGCTGATCGACTGGCGGCGTACCGACCCGACCCCGTCGTTCAGCGCGCCGGTCAGCGGGGCCGGCCGATTCGGCGCACCCCGGCCGTCACCAACGCGGGGCGGGGCGAGCAAGCGTCCGCTGCTGGTGCTGGAACCCGGCGACCGGGTCACCCACGACAAGTACGGGCTGGGCCGCGTGGAAGAGGTGTCGGGAATCGGCGAGTCGGCAATGTCGCTGATCGACTTCGGCAGCTCGGGCCGGGTCAAGCTGATGCACAACCACGCGCCGGTGGCGAAGCTCTGATGCGGCAACAGCTTTGGCGCGCCGACGATGCTAGGGCTGACCCTCTTCCAGCCAGTCGCGGGTACGCGGCAGTAGTGTCAGCACCGCGCTGGCGATCGGCAGGAGGGGCAGCGTATGCACGATCCAGGCCACCCGCGCTCCGGCGATGAACACGCCGAGATAGGTGAGGATCGCGACCACCGCGCCGGCCACGATCAGGTAGCGGCTCAGCGCTTGCCGTAGCAACAGCAAGATCACCCCGGAAATCGTCGCCATCGCGAAGATCAGCGCCAAAAATCCCACCGCGATGCAAAACAGCCGATCGGTGTGCCACCAGCCGGCGATCAGGTCGGTCGCCACCACCGACGTGGCCCAGCCGCTCACGATGCTGACTGCCGCGGCGGCCACCGCCGTGGCGCGGCCGGGCTCACCGAAGGAGACGGGTGTGGGCGAGAACTGCGGCTGCAGTGGTGGGGCGACATATGCCGCGCGGGTGTCGTCCGACTTCGGCAGCGCACCAGTGGGCGCGCGCCGAATGATGCGAGACTCGTGGCTTCCTGGCCACGACGGGTTGTTCGGGTCAGTCACGATCAACCGGCGAAGGTACCGACGGACAGACCGCGCTTTGCCAGCCACGGAACGGGGTCGACGCGCTGGCTTCCGCTGAGCAACACCTCGAAGTGCAAGTGCGGGCCGGTGGAGTTGCCGCGGTTGCCCATGGTGGCGATCTGGTCACCGGCCATCACGCGCTCGCCCGCACTGACCGTGGTGGTGTTGACGTGTCCGTAGAGGGTGACGGTTCCGTCGGCGTGCCTCAGCTTGACCCACATGCCGTAACCCGCGGTCGGTCCGGCGGCGATGACGAGACCGTCGGAGACCGCACGGATCGGGGTGCCAACCGAGTTCGCGATGTCGATGCCGGCGTGCAGGACGCCCCACCGGTAGCCGAATCCCGATGTGAAGATGCCCTTGGTCGGCATGACGAACAGAGGCTGCTGGAGCCGGGCTTCACGCTGGGCACGCTCTTGAGCGAACGCGACGCCATGAGCCAATTCGGCGTTGTGCACGGCGACGTTGGCAGCCGGTCGCACGGTGACGAGCTGCATACCGCCGTCGGAGGTGCTGATCGGGCCGGTCTGGGCGGTCTGGGCGGCGAGCATGGTCGCGGCTTTGCTGTGCTGCGGCGGCTCGGTGGCCGAGTGTGCGGCCGCTGCGGCGGCGCCGGCGGCCATCGCGCTGATCAAAACGCGGCCGCGGGTGGCTCCAGAGAGTTGTTTGCGGTGCTGGCCGCGGCTGACCGTCGATTCCGGCCCGCTGCGCCCGCGCATTCGGCTCCGCTCGAGCGGGTTCAGGCGAAGCTCGGAGACGCTGGGACCGATCAGGTCCAGGACGCGAAGGTTGTCGGTGTCGTCGAGGTCATCGAGTTCGGGTGCACTGAGGACCTGCGCTTCCTTCTCGAAAGCTGAGTTGTCACTGAATTCCGAATCAGAGAGTTTCCCGAA
>NZ_JBYCLA010000021.1:0-4044 GCF_057473665.1 Mycobacterium sp. TH-M25 | reverse complement strand
AGCGCCTGTCCGGCGGTAACCGCTTGGGCTCGCCCGTTGTCGGTGAGGTCGATTTCAGTGTGCCCGGTGTGCTGACCGGACAGCGACCACTCGGTCTCGCCATGCCGAAGCAGCACCAGCCGATGACTTTGGACGCTCATGTCTACCGATTGTGCCTGACAGTTGCGGCCGTCGGTGCGCGGGCATGATGGTGTCAATGCCAGGATGGCAGGTGTTGACCGCCGGTGACGATGCAGAGCGTAGCGATGCGGAGGAGCGGCGTAGAGATGACCGCCGGTGACGATGCAGAGCGTAGCGATGCGGAGGAGCGGCGTGAGATGACCGCCGGTAAGAAACAAAGGGGAGCGTCGTTGCGATGAAGGGGACCCGAGTACTGGCGGTGGCCAACCAAAAGGGTGGGGTGGCCAAGACGACGACGGTGGCGTCGCTGGGCGCGGCGATCGCCGACGCAGGCCGGCGGGTGCTGCTGATTGATCTGGATCCGCAGGGCTGTCTCACCTTTTCGCTCGGCCAGGACCCGGACAAGTTGGCGGTGTCGGTCCATGAGGTGCTGCTCGGCGACGTCGAGCCCAGTGCCGCGTTGGTGGAGACGGCCGAGGGGATGACGCTGCTGCCGGCGAACATCGACCTGGCCGGCGCCGAGGCGATGCTGTTGATGCGGGCGGGCCGCGAGTACGCGCTCAAGCGCGCACTGGACAAGCTCGGTGACATGTTCGACGTCGTGATCATCGACTGTCCGCCGTCGCTCGGCGTGCTGACCCTGAACGGGCTTACCGCTGCCGACGAGGTCATCGTGCCGTTGCAATGCGAGACGCTGGCCCACCGCGGCGTCGGGCAGTTCCTGCGGACCGTCGATGACGTTCAGCAGATCACCAACCCGAAGCTGAAGCTCTTGGGTGCGCTGCCGACGCTGTACGACCCGCGCACCACCCACACCCGCGACGTACTGCAAGATGTCGCCGACCGCTACGACCTGCCGGTGCTGGCGCCGCCCATCCCGCGCACGGTGCGATTCGCCGAAGCCAGCGCATCGGGCTCGTCGGTGTTGGCCGCGCGCAAGAACAAGGGTGCGTCTGCCTACCAGGAGCTGGCGCAGGCGCTGCTCAAACACTGGAAGACGGGCAAGGCGTTGCCCACCTTCGCGGTCGACGGCTGACTAACCCAGCGCGACCAAAGTGTTACCGCGTTGCTCCAGCAGTTGGGAACCCGACGCGAGCGGGATCACCGGCGCTTCGGACGGTTCGCGGGATAGCGGCAGGAAGTCCTCGCCGACTCCAGTGACCGGATCGCAGACGGCAATGCCCTCCGTGACAGGGACCAGCAGCTTGCCGGCCATCAGCGTGGCCGGACCCACCGGAGCCGACGAGCCCGCCGGCCCCACCGAATACCGGTAGGTCAGGTTCGCCGCGTCGAACACCATCACCCGGTGGCCGGTCCACCAGCTGATCAGGTTGCTGGACCGGGTCACCACATTGGATGTCAGCGGCGGCTCAGGCAGCAGGGTGCTTGCGATGGTGGTGCCGGTTTCGTCGATGACGTCCACCCTGGGTTGGGGCGCGGGCAGGTAGATCGCGGTCCTGGTCTCCGACACGGCCAGCACTTTGGCGCCGGAGTCGGCGCCGATGCCCGGTTCGGCGACATTGTGCTGATCGGGTTCGTCCTCTTCCTTGGCCGGCCGCAGCAGCGCGAGTCGCAGATCGGCCTGTCGGCCGCACGCCTCGAACACCGACACCGCCGACGAGCTGGCGGCGGCCGACGTCAGGCGGCAGCCGGTGTGCAGTCCCTTCGACCCGACCGCTGAAGGCTTTGCTGGCGCGTCGATCTCGCCGTAGGACAGCATCCGAACCATGTCCGATCGCCACAGCTCGAGCCGGGTGTCGCCGGCGGACAACACCGTCGTGCCGTCCGAGGACAGCTCCACCCGGCGGTTGCTGTAACTGCTGCGGGCCGGCCCGCGCTGCCCGGTGGACGCGTCGATGGTGCTGACCTGGCCGCAGCCCCGGTCGTCGCGATACACCGCGACCGCGTAGCGGTACACCCAGGAGACTCCGCACAGGTCGGCGTCGCGCGCGTAGCTCCATCGCACGGCGCCGGTGGCGGGGTCGCGGCCCTCGACGAGCCGACCGTCGCCGGTGACGACGGATCCGCCGACGGCGACCGGTTGCCCGGTGGCCGGGCTGTTGGCCCTCCAGAGCTCGCGCAGCGACGACGGCACCGCGTGCGCGGGCGTCGGATTGGGCGCGGGCACTGCCGCCGGGCGGCTGATAGTGGCCCGGGCGTCGCTGGTCCACCACATCAACGCCGCAGCCGCGGCCACCACCGTGACGATCGCTGCCGCCGCCAACAGATCGGCCTTGGTGCGGCGTTCCGGCTTGACCATCGTGCGACAGCGTCGCCGAATCAGTTGACGGTGGCGGTGGCGGTGGCGCCGGCTGACTTGCGGGGGCGGCGACGGCGACGACGAGCGCGGGTGCCGTCGCCGGATTCGGAGTCGGAATTGCCTGCGGCCGTTACCGATCCGTCTGACTCGCCTGTGCCGGGGTGTCCGGTCGCGGCCTGTCCGCCGCGGGTGCGGCGGCGCTGGCGGGTGCTGTTGCGCGGCGCCGCGGGCGCGTCCCCGCTGCGTGCACCAGTCGATGCGCTCCGTTTGACCGGTGATTTCTTCGGCGCGCCGACAGCGCCCTTGGTCTCGGTCGGAATGTCCAGCTCGACATAGATGTGCGGCGAGTTCGAGTACGTCTCGGCCGGATCGGGGCAGTTCAGGCTGAGCGCCTTGTCGATCAGCGTCCAGCGGGGTAGCTCGTCCCAGTCGACCAGCGTGACCGCGATACCGGTCTTGCCGGCCCTTCCGGTGCGGCCGATGCGGTGCACATAGGTGTTCTCGTCGTCCGGGCACTGGTAGTTGATGACGTGCGTGATGTCGTCGATGTCGATGCCGCGGGCGGCCACGTCGGTGGCTACCAGCACGTCGATGTCGCCGTTGCGGAACTGCTTGAGTGCCTTCTCGCGAGCGATCTGACCCAGGTCGCCGTGCACGGCGCCGACGGCGAAGCCGCGCTCGGCGAGTTCGTCGGCGACTTTCTGGGCGGTGCGCTTGGTGCGGGTGAAGATCATCGTGGCGCCGCGTCCGCGTGCCTGCAGCATCCGGCTGACCAATTCCACCTTGTCCATCGCATGCGCACGGTAGGCGTACTGCTTGGTGAGGTCGTGCACCGCCGAGGAGTGCGGCGCCTCGGCCCGGATGTGGGTGGGCTGGTTCATGAAGGTGCGGGCCAGCGTGATGATCGGGTCCGGCATGGTCGCCGAGAACAACATCGACTGCCGCTCGTCGGGGATCTGCCGCAGGATCCGCTCGATGTCGGGCAGGAAGCCCAAATCGAGCATCTCGTCGGCCTCGTCGAGCACCAACACCGCCAGGCCGCCGAGCTGCAGGTGACCCTGCTGGGCCAGGTCGAGCAGCCGGCCGGGCGTGCCGACCACCACGTCTGCGCCGGCGCGCAGCGCCTCGATCTGCGGCTCGTAGGGTCGACCGCCGTAGATGGACACCACCGACAGGTTGCGGTCGCCATCGTCGGTCTTCAGGTACTTCGCCGCGGTGGACAGGTCACCGTAGACCTGCAAACAGAGTTCGCGGGTGGGCACCACGATCAGGGCCCGTGGGATGCCGGACAGCGGCCGATCGGCGCCCAGCGTGGTGATCCGCTGTAACAGCGGGACGCCGAATGCGAAGGTCTTCCCCATGCCGGTGCGGGCTTGCCCGATCAGGTCGTCGCCGGTGAGTGCCAGCGGAAGCGTGAGCTCCTGGATGGCAAACGGATGCTCGATGCCTTGCTCTTTGAGTGCCTGCACGATTTCGTCGCGGACACCAAGGTCGGCAAAGGTCGATTCGGGTGCGGCTTGGCTGGGTGTGAGGAGTGGAGTCATGCGTGAAGAGGTGCCTTTCGGGCTCGTATTCGATTGGTCAATCGTTGCGGTCACGCGCGCACCAGTTGACGGTCGAATACGTTGCCGATTCGCGGGCCCTGCACTGATGAGAGGCGGGCC
>NZ_JBYCLA010000020.1:0-4918 GCF_057473665.1 Mycobacterium sp. TH-M25 | reverse complement strand
ACTCCGTGAGGCGTGCTGGCGGTGATCTGAAGGGCGATCATGGGTGCCTTCAGCTCAGTTGTGTGAGCGCGGCGATGGCGTCCGCGCGGTGGGCGCTCAACTCAGCGGCCCAGTCAGCGCCGTCATCGGGCAGTTGACCGCGTTGCACGGTGGCGGTGACGGTGGCGGTGATCTGGCCGTGCCCGGCGGCGATACGACCACCGAGATGGCCGTGAGCGGCGAACGTGGCCAGGATGTCACGCAGAAACGCCGCCTGGCTGGCCGAGGCGTTGGCAAGTCGCACCCACGTCTGCAGTCGAGTGCCCGCGGGAAGTGTCTCGACCCCGAAACGTCCTAGAGGACTGCTGTTCTCGTCGAGGTCGGAGCGCGGCGGCTGGGCTGTGCTGGCGCGGTGATCGGACAGGTGGCTAAACGATTCCTCCGCGACCCCGAGCACGGCCGGCAACGCCGCCGAGCGCGGCGGGCGGGGCAAGAGGTGGGCGAGTTCGGCTATTTCGGGGAGCACCTTGCCGACGGTGAGCAGACCGGACATGATGCGGCCCGAGGCGGCACCCCCGAACACCGCGATCTGGGGAATCAAGGTCTTGAGACGGCGCTCTTCCTCGTCGGTGAGCGGACGGGCCGACTTGGCGAGCCGGCCTCCGTTGGTGAGCAGGTGGGCGGCTGGGATCGGCAGAGCGGCGTCCTCGTAGTCGAGCACGCCGGCGATCATGGATTCACCGATGCGGCGCAGGATTCCACGAAAGCTGCTGCCGGACACGATGGGTACCTGCATGACCTCGCCGGAGGGCGTGATGATCTTCTCGCGGCGAAAGAGGGCGAAGTTGTCGGTGCCGACGGCTGTGTAGTCCTCGCGGTGCACGATCGAGGACTGGGCCAAGACGTCGATGTCGTAGTGGACGGTGAGCAGACTCATGAGCGGGCCGCCTTGCGCTGTTCGGCCACGGCCTCGGCGATGATGCGCACCCGCAGGAGAAGCGCGGGGAGGCTGTCGCGCAAGACGGCTATCACCGGGAGCGGGGGTTCGCGCAGCAAGGTGGCCAGTTCGAGGCGCCGATCCTTCTGGCGAGGGGAGGGAGCGCCGAGTTGTCCGGAGACATCCGACCACCAGCGGTCCAGGGTGTCGGCGCGGTATGCCGCGCGGCGGACGCGGCCGGGAAGCTGCTCGTCCCAGTAGGTCTTGCGATACCGCGGATCGGCGACCCAGCTGTTTTCCCAGTCGATCCCGTAGTGCAGCAGAAGCAGCAACCGCTCGGCGGTGTCGGCGGCGCGGCTGTGGTCGTAGCCATCGAGTTCTTGGGGACGGTTCGGGTCGATGAACGGTGGAAGTTCGGGCACCGTCGCCCGCCACGCCTGGGTGGGGGTCGGGGCCGTCGTCATGGCGCGAAGCGTAACGGCCAGTCCTGCCACGTCGGGGGAAGCGCTGTGGCCTACGGTGCGGCCGGCAGCGGGTTGGTGAGCACGCGGGCGGCGGCCCACAGCGGAGGCACCCTGCGCCAGGGCTGCAGCGCCGGCCAGGCGGTCAGGATGCGGGGCCACTGATCGGAAGGCTGAGCGCTGAGCAGCTTGGACGGGGGAGCGGATCGGCTGAGCTGCGGCCACGTTGCGCCGACCGTGGCGCGCAACCAGGCGAGGTCGGTCAGTCTTTGGGCTGCAGCGGCATCCCACGCGACGACCAGGCCGTCAGTGGCGAGATGGGCCCACTCCGCGGTGGGCAGGATGTGGCGGCGCCGAGCGGTGGGCAACACCACGGCCTGCGACATCGCCAGCGGGCCCGCGGCGAGTACACCGCCCAGCGCAGCGCCCGCGGGGTACTCCGTCACGGTCGTGGTCGTGATCAGCAGCGACGGCTGGCTGGTGGGCTGACGATCGTAGGCCCATGCGCACGGCACGCACAGCCGGCGGGACCCGAACGGCCAGGCGTCGAACCCGGTGAACTTCTCGGAGATGATGCGAGCGCTGGTGACCGTGGGTCCGTCGGTGCCGCACCGACCGCAGCGACCGTCAACCGGTGCGGGGGCATCGACGTTGGGCCGGCCGGCGGCAACCCACGCCGCGGCGGCGGGATCGGAAAGCATGCTGGCGTCACGATACGGCCAGGTGTCCGCCGGTATTGCTACCGTGATCGGCACGAAACGCACACAGGGGTCGGGTGAAGGTTCGCCCTGGAGGCGGCTTCCGGTGGCTGGCGACAGCCGACCGGGGCCGCCTCCCTCCCGTCTGAGGCACTGACCGAGGACACCCCCTTCGGCATTCCTCTCGGTGTCCACGCGGGCCCATACACTGCGGTTGACCAGCCAGCTACGGAAGTCTGAGACCGCGTGGGCGCCAAGACCGCCAGACCGAACAGGGAACAGCCCGTCGCCCTCGACGTCGAAGGCGGCGTCATCGGCGCGCGGGACGTGAAGACCGCCCGTGAGATGGCCGAAGAAGCGATGACAGAGCGGTCGTTTCAACGGCTGTCCAACCAGATCGACGACGAGTTGCGCGACGACGACTCGGGACTGACGCGCGCTACCAAGGACCGCTATCGCGCGACACCTCGAGACGTGAGCCACGTCGAGTCCGAGCGTCTGCGCGGTGAGCTGCCCGCACGCGAAGAGTTCCGGGAGGCCCTGAGCGGTAACCAGCGCAAGATCCGCTCGGCGACCAAGAATCAGGTGATGAACTCGGCGCCGGCGTCCCAGCACGCGGCGATCGCGAGCCTGCTCACCGGTGACGATCCCACCGAGTGGCGCCGCGTCAACGAGCGGTTGCATCACGCGGCCGGCGACGCCCAGGAGCTGGACAGCCGTGACCGAGCCAAGGTGCAGCGCCTCGACCGCGCCATTCAGTCCTACGAGCTGCTCAACGACCGCACCCACCGGGTGTACGTCGCGGTGAAACTGCCCGACAACCATCGCGACGTGGCGATGCCCGAAGACCTGCCGGCCAACCTGCAGCCGGGAGCGACGGTTGCCTTCGACCAGTTCACCCTGAGCAGACACAACCTGCACGAGACACCGGGGCACGACAGTTCCCGGCACCTGGTGTTCGAGATGGTGACCAGCCGCGGCATGTACATGGGTCGCTCCGACAGCGTGGAGGACACCACTCACGTGCTCCCGAGAGGGATGCAATTCGAGGTGATGTCCGCCGAGCACGTCGCCTACGCAACCCGATCCGGCGGCTTCAACGAACGCGTCGTACTGCAACTGAGGGAGCGCTAATGACCCCTACCGAATGGATCGTTCACCCCAACCGGTCCGAGACCGGTCCCGACGAGCCCGGCCAGAACGGTCACCACCGTGCCCTCTCGCGGGCCCGGTCGCCGGTGACGGTCTCGACGTGCTTCGCCAAAGTCACCCTGCCGCGCAAACTGTCCGGTGTTGCGGAGCGCGACGGCACCATCACCTTCGGCGGCCAGGACTGGTGGTTCGTCGTCGGGGCTGCTCGCACCTTCGCGCGCACGCATCTGAACCCCGACGTGCCGCCCCCGTTCGGGTTCAAGCGCGGCGAGCAGTGGTGGTGGTGGGACAACACCACTAGCGACGAGTCGATCCTCGACGGTCCGGACGGCATCGAGTACGTCCGCGAATACCTCGATCGGCTCTTCCCGGCGTGCACCATCGTCGTCAGCGACACGCGATGACCACAGCGCCAGCCGGGATGGACATACAGGCCCTACGGGGAATCGCCGCGCGCCGGCGCGGCGCCAAGGCTCACCAGCAGCTGCTCGACCGCATCGCCGAACACCTCGACGAGCACGACGGCTACGTGTCGTGGAGCGGCGGCAAGGACTCCACCGTCGTCGTCGACCTCGCGCGCCAGGTCGATCCGCACATACCGGTGGTGTTCTTCGACAGCGGACTGCAGTTCCCGGAGACGCTGCAGTACCTGGAGAACCTGGCCCAGGCGTGGCATCTGAACTATCACGTGATCACCGCCGAGCCGGATCTGCTGACGGTGCTCATCGCCGGCGGAGGATTCGACCACCAGGCCGTCGATCGTCGCCTCCGTGGACAGCTCGCCGACATCATGATCACCGGGCCGGCGGCCGAGGCTCACCGCCGTCACGGACAGGGATCTCTGTGGGGGGTTCGCGCTGAGGAGTCCCATGGCAGACGAATGCTCTACCGTCGAAGCCTGGCCGTCGAAGCACGTGCCCGACAACAGAGTTCGCGTAGTCAGGTGCGAGCACAGGCCGGAGGCGTGGTGCGACGTGCGGATGGCACTGTCACCTACGGTCCGATCTGGGACTGGCAACGCTCGCACGTCTTCGAGTACTTGGCCGGTCGCGGCATCGAGCCGAATCCGCTGTACCGCAAGCTCGCCGACCTCGGGGTCCCCGAGCAGCAGATCCGAGTCGACTCGATCATCGACGCTTCCAAGCTGTCCAACGGGCACATCGCCTGGCTGCAATTGGGTTGGCCGGACCTGTATGACCGCCTACAGAGCGTCCTTCCCCGGTTAGCCGAGTGGACGTGAAAACCCATACGCCAAAATAGGTTTCGGCGTCCGGTGAGTTAACAGCCTAAGTGGGCTTCTCCCGTGCGGTGTGCCATCGGGAGGCCGTTCAGCGCACCTCGGGGATGGCGACGACCACCAAAACCCTTCTGCTGGGCGGTAGCCCGTCAACCATCATTCGGTGGGATATGTCGGGCGGGAGATGGCGCGCCGCTTCGCACGATCGGCGGGCCCGCGCTTTCCCCCTTCATCATACGCCGAGGTCGTGGGCTTGCGGCAAGGCCCCGGTGGTGCTGCATACTTGCGCGTTTCCAACATTACGGCAGAGGGGATTTCAGTGCCGGAAGCGCTAAATGAAGGCCCGTTCTTCCACGGTACGATTGCGGATCTGGGTATCGGTGAGTTCCTCGTCGCGGGACGCCCGTCGAATTATCATCCCGAGGTCGTGATGAACCACATCTACTTCACCGCT
>NZ_JBYCLA010000019.1:0-4591 GCF_057473665.1 Mycobacterium sp. TH-M25 | reverse complement strand
CTTTACCACGGCAGGGGCAGCGGGTTGTACCGGTTCATTCCGGTGGGCCAAGATCTGCTGACGTTCACTGAGTTCGGCCGCGATATCGTCGATTATCTGCGCGAGGCGGGCTTCGAGCCCGAGATCTACGAGGGACCTGACGACGGCACGGGAGCCCAGACCGGCTTCGCGGGCCGGGTCAGCGAATGATCGCCGTGCCACCGACCATCGATTCGAACCTCACGACGGCGACTTGATCAGGATGCCCTGCCGAGCGGCCCAGACAATACGCGCCCGTCGTCATAGGGTCAGCCGGCGACGGCTCCCGGCTCGGGAAATGGCGCCCCGAACTCGGTGACCGGCTGGAAGCCGCGTTTACGGGCGCGAATGACGCCCTGCCGAATGAGATTGCCGAACGTCGCCACCCCGCACTGATCCAGCACGACGAAGGGCGACAACAGTCGGTTATGCACGTATGCAAAAGCCACCCCGGTCGCCGGGTCGGCCCAACCAAACGAGCCGCCCAGCCCGCAGTGACCAAAACCTGGCATCACGCACCTGACGGGTCCGCTGTGGTAGCCGAGGTGAAATGAGAGCGGTACCAGGATGTTTCGGTCCAGCTTCCGGTCCGGTCGGCCACTCAGCCCGGCGACGAGCTCGCGCGACAAGAACTGAGCGCCGTCGATCTCACCACCATTGGCGATCGCACCATACATCCGCGCCAGCGCGCGCGCGGTGACAACCCCGTTCGCGGCTGGGATCTCAGCGTCCAGCAACGGGATATCGCCTTGCACGGTATCCACAACGCCCTTGTAGTAGACCGAGCGGAATGCACCCGACACCTGGTGGGCGACCTTGCAGGCCAGATCGTTGACAACGGGATTGCCGAGGGTGCGCGGCATGATGATCTCAGCGACCCGCGTCGGAGCGTCGGCCGGCGGTCGACCCAGATGCATGCCGTCAGTTCCTAACGGCTCGGCGAGCTCCTCGCGGATCAGCGCGGCCATCCCCTTTCCGGTGACCGCCCGAGCCAGCCCCGACATCAGCCAGCCGAAGGTCAGCGCATGATATGCCGGTTTACCCAGCAAGCGTCCCGGAGACGCCGTCGCTAACCGTTCCTCCATGACGATGTGGTCCAGCAAGTCATCCTTGGTGGCGCCGCGCAGACCCGACAAGCCGGCGTGGTGTTTCATCACCTCACGAACGGTCAGCGCTGACTTGCCATTGGCTCCGAACGCCGGCCAATACTCGGCGACCGGAGCGTCGTATTCGATCAACCCCCGGTCGACGAGCCGGTGAATGACGGTGGCAGCCAACCCCTTGGTCGCGGAGAACGCCATCGGAGCGGTGTCAGCCGTCCACGGCACTTGGCCGCGCCGGTCCGCGCGCCCGGTCCACACGTCGACGACCGGTTGGCCGTCGAGATACACGGCCAGTGCTCCCCCACCGAATCGACGCCCGGGGAACAGCGCGGCAAAACTACGAACGACGCACGCAAAGTTTGAGTCCGCCGCGCCGAACACACGACGACCAGCGTCAAGGGCGTCGTGAGGAGGGTCCACGCGGCGATCGACCCGGGCTTCCACCGTCACGCTTGTGAATTTACGGCGATTTCACATCAGCCATGGACAAACAATGATTAATTTACCTTTCCGTTAGGATGATGCCGCCTGCAGGATTTGCTGGGCCGCCATCGCGGGAGTCAGCTCCCCTGCCCGCACCTGGCGCTCCAGCTCAGCGCGGATCTCACGCACCGCAGGGTTAGACAACACCCGGTCTAGCACCGCGTCACGGACCATCTGCCAGGTCCACTCGACTTGCTGGGCCCGTCGGCGGTTCTCGAACTCGCCGGCGGCGATAAGCACCTGACGATGACGTTCGACCGCTTCCCACATCTGGGTCAGACCGGTCCCCTCAACCGCACTCATCGTGAGAACCGGTGGTCGCCATAGTGTTTCGTGTGGATAGATCAGTCGGAGCGCCGAGGACAGATCCCGGGCGGCTACCCGCGCCTCGCGCAGATGTTCCCCGTCAGCCTTGTTCACCACCACGACGTCGGCCAGCTCCAGCACGCCCTTTTTGATGCCCTGCAACTGATCGCCGGTACGCGCCAAGGTCAACAAGACGAAGGTGTCGACCATATTGGCCACCGCGACCTCGGACTGCCCGACGCCGACGGTTTCGATCAGGATCACGTCAAAACCAGCCGCCTCCAACAGGACAACTGTTTCCCGCGTGGCCTTCGCCACGCCGCCCAGCGTGCCCGACGTCGGCGACGGCCGGATATAGGCGTCCGGGTGTACCGCCAGCCGCGCCATTCGGGTCTTGTCGCCAAGAATGGATCCACCGGTACGGGTCGATGACGGATCGACGGCCAACACTGCCACTCGATGACCCCGTTCGATCAGATGCATGCCGAGCGCCTCGATGGTGGTGGATTTTCCTACCCCGGGCACCCCGGTGATGCCGACCCGATGGGCGTTTCCAGCGTCCGGCTGCAGCGCCAACAGCAGCTGCTGCGCCTGCTCACGATGGTCGGCGCGGGTGGACTCCACCAACGTGATAGCCCGCGGCAATGCCGCGCGATCACCGCTGCGGACCGCAGCCGCCAGTTGCTCTACCGTCATTTATCCGCCATCGCGAAAGTGCAACTGGCGACACATTTCCCGAGTAACGCCGCCAGTGGTTGCACTCTCGCGGCCATCTAGGTAAGCGTGTAACCCAGCCGCTCGGCGAGCTTGTGTAGCAAGCCAATTGCGGCGTCGGCGATCACCGTCCCGGGCGGGAAGATGGCAGTGGCCCCGGCGGCGTACAGCTCATCGAAGTCACCGGGCGGGATCACGCCGCCCACCACGATCATGATGTCAGGCCGGCCCACATCGGCAAGTGCGTCTCGAAGTGCCGGTACCAGCGTCAGGTGGCCGGCGGCCAGCGACGACACACCGATCACATGCACGTCGTTGTCGGCCGCCTGACGGGCGACCTCCTCGGGCGTGGAGAACAGCGATCCGACATCGACGTCGAACCCGATGTCGGCGAATGCCGTCGCGATAACCTTCTGCCCGCGGTCGTGGCCGTCCTGGCCCATCTTGGCCACCAGAATCCTGGGCCGGCGACCATCAGCCTCAGCGAATTTTTTGACTAGTTCTGTGGCGCTTGCGATATCGGTGGCCTTCCCAGCTTCTCCCACTTCCCGGCGGTAGACCCCGGTGATGGTACGGATCTCCGCTTGGTGACGCCCGTATACCTTTTCCAGCGCATCGGAGATCTCGCCGACGGTGGCGTTGACCCGGGCGGCGTTGATAGCAAGCGCCAACAAATTATCGCCGGCACGGCCGGGGGCCCCGGCGGCAGCAGACAGCTTGGCCAGGGCCGCGTCGACCGCCGACTGGTCCCGGTTTGCCCGCAACTGCTGCAGTTTGGCTACTTGTTCGGCGCGCACCCGGCTGTTCTCGACCTTGAGTACCTCGATCTCGTGATCCTCGTCAACTTGGTACTTGTTGACCCCGACCACCGGCTGACGCCCGGAGTCGATACGGGCCTGGGTGCGCGCGGCTGCCTCCTCGATGCGCAGCTTGGGGATGCCGTCGCTGATGGCTTGGGCCATGCCGCCGTGCTCGGCGACCTCGGCGATATGAGCACGAGCACGGGCAGCCAGTTGATGGGTCAGCCACTCCACATAGTAAGAGCCCCCCCACGGGTCGATCGGCCGCGTGGTGCCCGACTCCTGTTGCAGCACCAGCTGAGTATTGCGGGCGATCCGGGCGGAAAAGTCGGTGGGCAGCGCCAACGCCTCGTCCAGCGCGTTGGTGTGTAACGACTGGGTATGGCCCTGTGTTGCGGCCATCGCCTCGATACAGGTGCGGGCCACGTTGTTGAACGGGTCCTGGGCGGTCAACGACCACCCCGAGGTTTGCGAATGGGTGCGCAGTGATAGGGATTTTGGGCTTTGGGGTTCGAATTCGGCGACCAGTTCGCTCCATAGCAGCCGGCCGGCACGCAGTTTGGCGACTTCCATGAAGAAGTTCATCCCGATACCCCAAAAGAAGGACAACCGCGGCGCGAAAGTGTCGATGTCCAGTCCGGCATCCAGGCCCGCCTTGATGTAGTCGACACCATCGGCCAAGGTGTATGCCAGCTCCAAATCCGCTGTGGCGCCAGCTTCTTGGATATGGTAGCCGGAGATCGAGATGGAGTTGAACTTCGGCATCTTAGCGCTGGTGTAGGCAAAGATATCGGAGATGATCCGCATCGAGGGCTTCGGCGGGTAGATGTAGGTGTTGCGGACCATGAACTCTTTGAGGATGTCGTTTTGGATGGTGCCGGCCAGCTTCCCCGGCGGCACACCCTGCTCCTCAGCCGCTACCACATACAGCGCCAGGATCGGCAGCACAGCACCGTTCATTGTCATCGATACCGACACCGCCGACAGGTCTATACCATCGAACAGTTGTCGCATGTCGAGGATGGAATCGATTGCCACACCGGCCATTCCGACATCGCCCTGGACGCGAGGATGGTCGGAGTCGTACCCGCGGTGAGTCGCCAGGTCGAAGGCCACCGACAGGCCCTTCTGACCGGCTGCCAGGTTACGACGGTAAAACGCGTTGGA
>NZ_JBYCLA010000018.1:0-7191 GCF_057473665.1 Mycobacterium sp. TH-M25 | reverse complement strand
ATCCGGCACCGCCGGTCCTACCTTCGGGCTCCTGCCCTGCTGCCGGTCACCGCCCGAACGGGCGGTCGGCGGGTCCGGCGGTCGCGGTCAATCGCAGGTCGGCCGCCGGGCCAGAAACCGGACCGAGGTAACACGAGTAAGCGACTTTTGTAGCGGCCTATCCCGTTTTCGGCTAACACGTTGCCCAAATCGTCCACTGCCGTCCCGATAGATGACTGGAGCACAACCGACATGGCCGAGTCACCGAAAGGTGTCGTAGCACATCGGTTTCCGGCATCGCTGGGATGGATCGCATCATCAAACGGGTGACATTGGCGGGCCCGGAAAGCCGCGACCGCTAAGTGCAGCGCGCGTTCGACGAAGCCGCTGTCGTCGCGCATCGAGCACTGCCAGCTCGCTGAAATCCTTGCAGCTTGTAATTGTCGACGAACTGCTGCACGGCAGCTATCTGATCCAGTCCGACGACTCCGACGAAGGTCACACCCGGGCGTGCCGCGGCGACTCGGCCAACGATCGGCGCCTCGCCTAGACAGGTCGGACACCACGGTGTCCAAAACCACAGCACCGCGGGTTTACCCACCAGGCGTTGCCCCTGAAAGGCAGCTCGACCATCACGGTCTTCGACTACCGACTCGACCCGGGCCCGCCGACGATTTTTGGGCTGGCAGGGGCCTGGCGACGATCTGCCTGCGCCCCGACCCGATCCCCGAGGACGTGCGAGTGCTGGGCTTCCCGTCCGAGCCGCCGAAAGTGCGCCCCGAGCCGGACGCGCCACCCGAACCAGACGAACCCTCCACGGATGGACATGGTCCGGCGTGACCCGGCAGGACGCTCAAAGTGATGAGATTCGTTGCAGTTCCGGCTGATCAGCGCGGTAGCCGTCGAGGTATCAGGCGGTCGACATGCTGGGCGCGCCGAGAATGGTGACGGTCATCGTGATCGCATCGGAGGCGGCTATCAGCCGCAGCCCCGGCCAGCTTCGGTACGCCTGTCTCACCTTGGTCCAACGTGTCGACCACGGAGATCGGCGCACCACCGTGAGCATGCGCGGCTGCGGTCGCCGGCACAGGCCAAGTGCCGTAGCACTCGTCGACCGAGCGGCCGACACCGACGCCGACGTGCTCGACAACGAGAAGCCGGCTCGGATCGAGTCTCCTGTTCTGAGGCTGAGGTCGGTTCGACCGCAATATCTTCGAGACTCTGAGTCATGCTCGCCGAAGGAAGGCCCTGGCTGTCCGCTCACGTCCGACCAGTTGCTCAGCCGAGAAGGCGTCGTTTCTGCTCGCTGAACTCCTCGTTGGTGAGAATTCCAGAGTCGCGGAGTTCCGCGAGCCCGCGCAGCTCCGCGGAAATTCCCATGACCGTACAGCCCGGTAACCCCTGCGGTGTAGTCGCATATGCACGAGTGGTCGTCCCGGCATGCCCCCGGCGCCCCGTGGAAGCACCGCCGACGACGGCGCGCCCGGCCATACTCGCCAGGGCTATCTCGCTGAAGATGCTTCCCGAACGCCCAGTCTCGATCTCGGTGCTACCCAGGCCGGTGGCCAGCACCGCTGCGGCGGCGGGCCGGATCGCGGGGGCGGCCGCCGTCCAAGCCTGCGGGACCGACAACGCCCCGATCGAGTTCGACTGTCCCATGCCCGCGCCCAGACCCGCCGGATCTAGCCGGGCCATAATTCGGCTCTCCATACGCGTCAGTTGCCCCTGCGTGCTGGTCATCAGGTGCTGAGTGTTGATCATCAGGCCCTGCGAATCGGGAATGTGGCTCTGCGTCACTCTGATTCCCTCGCTCGCCTGCGAAGCGGATGCCCAAGCCCCGGATGCCGTGGACAGACCAGTAGACGACAGACCCGCATCCACGGAGGGCAAGAATGCGTTGAGGTTCTGCAGGCTTCCGGCGATTATGGCCGTGCCTGCCGGGGCTGGCGACGCGGACTGCAACGGTGCCGCGAGGCCCGCTAAGGCCGAGGGGATCGCGGAGTTCAGCGGCGACAGCGCTGTCTGCGTATCGGTCGCGGCTGACGTGCCGGTGGCCTGGGCGACCGTAGCGGTTTGTCCGGCCGGGTTGGCGCTCAGCAGTGGTGGGGTGAAGGGCGTCAGCGTTGTTGCGGACGCCGACGCCCCCGCGTAGCCGTACATCGCGGCGGCGTCTTGGGCCCACATCTCCATGTACCGGGCCTCGCTGGCCATGATCGCCGGGGTGTTTTGTCCCAAGATGTTGGTCGCGACCAACGCCGCCGACAGGCTGCGGTTGGCTCCGATGACGGGCGGGGGCACCGTCGCCATAAGCACCGCCTCATAGGCCACGGCCGCGGCCTCGGCCTGGGTGGCGGCCTGCGACGCCTGCGCCGCGGTCGCACTCAACCAGGCACCATACGCCTGGGCCGCGGCCGCCATCGCGGCCGATGACGGACCAAGCCACGGCCCCGCAGCTAGATTGGAGATCACCGAACCATACGAGGTCACAGCCGACTCCAGCTCGCTGGCCAAGCTGTGCCAGGCCGCCGCAGCGGCCAGCATCGGCCCCGACCCAGGACCGGCGTAGATACGCCCGGAGTTGATCTCCGGCGGCAACAGCCCGAAATCCATTGCGATAAATCCCTTCTGGTCAGAACGAACGTCCGGCGCCCCGGGTCGATCTGCGCGAAGCGGCGCTGGTTGATGTGCGCGAAGCGGCGCTGGTCGTCGAGGAGGCCCCGGACAGGCGATGGGTCACCGCCGTCAACATCTGAGGCTGCGATGTACCGGAGAGCGACCGCATCGGGCCCGTGGCGTGACAAACCGGTCTGCGGGCAACGCAGTCAACGCACTGACCGCCGTCGACACACTCGCTCGCGCGCTCGTCGCGGGCCGCCGAAGCCGTCTCGCGCGCAAAGACGCTGCCGTAGTGGGGCAGAGAAAAGAATGGAGCATGCCCGAGTTCAACCTGTGCGCATGAGCCAGGACCGCGAATCGTCTTCTCGCTGACATTGTTTCGGTTTATCCGTTCGCCTCTCCGGGCTCGGCTCACTATCGAATTGTTAGTCACGCAAGGTTTATTCGGCTTCAGAGGCTCAGTCGCCGGGTGCGGGTGTTGGGACATCGCGCTGTGCGAAAACGTCGCACAACCAGCGCGCATTTCCCCGGTCGAGGTGGGCACCGTCAGCACTGGCCTAGGCTCTCAGCAAGCGAATCGGATGGACGACAGCTAGGGCAAAAGTCCTGCCCTGAAAGCGTTTTCGGCGGGCGGCGCCGCGGTCAATGCCGATGCGGCCCAAGCAAAGCTGCCTGCCCGGCGACGGGGTGCCGCGTTGCCAGCCATTCACGGGTGCTGGCATGCGACCGCTCGATGAGCTGGACCGAATGGGTGAAGTCTATTGGTGAGATGCTGAGCGGGCACAGCGGTGGGACGACGCGCAGGTCGGCCACGCCTTCAAGGCGGGTGATGTCGGCGGCCAGGCGTTGGTTGATAGCGAGGGTCATGGCGTGCAGCGCCATCGCCAAAGCCCCCTTCGGCGACTCGGGCAGGGCGCACGAGTAGCCGGTCGGCAACACCCAGATCAGGTCGGCGCCAAGCGCGCCTGCGTGAGACAGCGGGGTGTTGTTGACCACACCCCCGTCGATCAGGTCGCGTCCGTTGACAGTCACCGGCGGGAAGACGGCGGGAATGGCGGCGCTGGCGGCGATCGCGTCGACCGTATTTCCCGACGACAATAGGACATCTTGGCCCGAAAGCACGTCGGTGGCCACCACATGCAGGGGGATCGGTGCTTCCTCGAGCCGAGCGAACTGCAGGTGGCCGTCGAGAAGTCGTCGCAGGCCCGTGGCGGGCACGAGGTTGGAGCGCAACCGAGAAACCCCAGGAGCCCGACGATCGGGCGGGTGGGGAACACATCTTGTCGCGCCAGCGACCGCCATAGGTCGGCCAGCGCGGCGATCCCAGCGGTATCCGGCCGCGAAGCCAGCCAGCCGCCGTTGACCGCGCCCACAGAAGTGCCGACAATCAGGTCCGGCATGATCCCGGCCTCGGCGAGACCGAGGAGCATCCCAACCTGAATCGAACCAAGGCTCGCACCCCCGGAGAGCACGAACGCTGTCGTCCGACCGGAGTCGAATCGCGAACTTGTCAGCAATATGACATTACGATGGCCCGATTGTCGGCAGGATGGCACCATTGGCCACGCGATCGAGGAGGCATGATGTCCGACCACTCTGCGGGTCCGCTGCGGCATATTGTGCAGTCACTGACCGGCGGGCAGCAGCCGCCTGAGGCGCAAGTGCGACACGCGGCCTGGGTCGCACGCTGTGTGGGACGCGGCGCAGCGGCGCCGCTGCACCCCAACGATCTGTCGGCACTCGCGGAAACTTTGCAAGCCAAGCACTTCGCGCCTGGGCAGGTGGTCTTCCTCGGCGATCAGGCCGCTGACGGGGTGTGGATCGTGCGGCAGGGACAGATCGAGCTCGCGGTCGGGTCCGGACGGCATCGCGCAGTCGTGGATGTCCTTCGTCCCGGCGATGTGGACGGCGACATCCCCCTGCTGTTGGATATGCCGCTGTTTTACACGGCGCGAACATTGACCGACGCCACCTGCCTGTTCCTGGATCGGCAGGCGTTTGAGCGATTGCTCGCCACCCGCCCGGCCATCTCACGGCGGTGGCTGTCGAGTGTGGCGCAACGGGTGTCCGCAGGGCAGGCCAGGCTGATCAGCATGCTTGGTAGACCCCTGCCCGCCCAGCTCGCGCAACTCCTTGTCGACGAGGCCGTCGAGAAGCGAGTTGAACTCGCGCAACGCACCATCGCTGCGATGCTCGGCGCGCAGCGTCCGTCGATCAACAAGATCCTTAAAGAGTTTGAGCGCGATCGTCTGATCACCGTCGGCTACGCGGTCATCGAGATCACCGATCCGGACGGGTTGCGGGCTCGCGCAGCATGAGGCGGACCGGAGCCCAGCCAAGTCATGCAGCCCCCAAGGCACGCTGCAGGTCGGGCTTCATCTGCTGCAACTGGGCACCCCAGTATTCCCAGCTGTGGGTGCCGTTGTCGGGGAAGTTGAACACCCCGTTGTGGCCGCCTGCAGCGTGGTAGGCGTCCTGGAACTTGACGTTGCTGCTGCGCACGAAGTTCTCCAGGAACTCGGCGGGCATGTTCGCGCCGCCCAACTCGTTCGGGGTGCCGTTGCCCACGTAGACCCACAACCGGGTGTTGTTGGCGACCAGCTCCGCGATATGCAGCGACGGGTCGTTGCGCTGCCAAGCCGGGTCACTGGACGGCCCCCACATGTCGGCGGCCTTGTAGCCGCCGGCATCCCCCATCGCCAGACCGATTAGCGACGGCCCCATCCCCTGCGAGGGGTCCAGCAGCGCCGACAGCGAACCGGCGTAAATGAACTGCTGCGGGTGGTAGATCGCCAGAACCATCGCCGAGGACCCGGACATCGAGATGCCAACCGTGGCGCCGCCAGTCGGCTTGACGTTGCGATTGGAAGCAAGATAGTGGGGCAGCTCGCTGGTGAGGAACGTCTCCCACTTGTAGGTCTGACATCCTGCCTTGCCGCAGGCCGGGCTGTACCAGTCGGAGTAGAAGCTGGACTGCCCGCCGACCGGCATGACGACCGACAACCCCGACTGGTAGTACCACTCGAACGCGGACGTATTGATGTCCCAGCCGTTGTAGTCGTCCTGGGCGCGCAGACCGTCCAGCAAGTACACCGCGGGCGAATTCTTTCCGCCGCTTTGGAACTGGACTTTGATGTCGCGACCCATCGACGCCGACGGCACTTGCAGATATTCGACCGGCAAACCGGGTCGCGAAAAGGCCCGCGCGGTCGCTGCTCCGCCCGCAAGGCTGATCAGGCCCGGAATAGCTGCGGTCGCAACCGCGGCCACCCCCAGCAGGCGCGCCCAACCCCGCAGGTTTCCGTTTACAACTGCCATGTCTTCCCCTATCCGCGTCCCTTGATCTAGTCAGTGAGGCGCCCCAACGGGCGACGTCAATTGATGGTGACTCATGCGTGCACGTTCAGCGCGGCATCGAGCGAGGTGAGCGCGCTTCTTGAGTTAATTGCGTTGAGACAGTGCCGGTAACGTTGCGCAGCGTGGCTCCCCGGATTACGCGAACCTTTCAAGCCAGGTCGTCAGCGCATAGAGCGCACCATACGTTCCGATCGCGATCGCAAGCAGTGTCGTCAGTCGCCACCGTAGTCGCCGGATAGCGGTGATGCTGCACTGATCACGTCGCCGCAGTGCAATCCAGGTCAGCAGCACGAGTGCAGCCAGCCCGCCTAGGCGGAACCACCACGCGTAATTACCGTACAGATTGTTAGCCCACGCCAATGCCGTTGTGGCGCTGACTATTCCGAAGAGCGCGAGAATGGTGGGGCCAGCGCAACACAGGATGCCGACCAGCCCGCCGGTGACACCGACGCGCCATATCGGCAGCGCGTCGTCGGTTGTCGAGCGGCGTCCATGGGCGAGATCCTCAGTTGTTGTCCGTTTCGTGTGTTGCTGTCGCGTTGCGCCATGTTGCTTTCCCGCCAGTCCGCTACGCGACGTGCGAAACCCGTGCGCTGCATCTTCGGGTTCGCCTTCGACGGTCACCCCGCTCCAGAACGCGACGTGGTTTTTGATCCGGCGTGCTAGCGGACTGGGGCGTGGGTAATACCAGGCGGCGTCCGGGTTCACCTCTCCGTTGGCGGTGACGCTGTAGTAGCGAGCCAAGCCCTTCCACGGGCAAACCGATTTGGTCGGGCTGTCGATGAAATGCTCGAGGTGCAGCGACGCGGGCGGAAAGTAGTGGCTGCCCTCCAGCCGGACGGTTCGCGGCGCCTCCGCGAGCACGGTCCCGTTCCATACGGCGCGGATCATGGTGCAGTCCTCCTCATAGGTGTCACCACCCCATTGCACTCTTACGGGGTGCGTCAAACCGGTGAACTGTCATCGCGCAGACAGTGCCGCCCGCCGCGACGAACTGTCCGGCTGCTGACAGTCGCGCATCGCGCACGAGACGCACAGTGCTGAAATCGCTGAGTTGTGCGGCTGACAGGAGAGCATCGGTGACGACCGTGAAGCGAGAACTCAACGAGGTGTTCGTCGAGTACACCAAGAGCATTTGCCCGCTGTGCAAGGTGGTGGTCGACGCGCAGGTCAACATCCGCGACGGCAAGGTGTATCTGCGCAAACGCTGCCGCGACCACGGCGAATTCGAGGCCCTGG
>NZ_JBYCLA010000017.1:0-5920 GCF_057473665.1 Mycobacterium sp. TH-M25 | reverse complement strand
ACGTCGTGGTGCAGGCGCAGATCCTGTAGTTGCTGGGCGAACTGCAGTCGGAACAGGGCCTGACTTACCTGTTCATCAGCCATGACCTGTCGGTGATCCGGCAGGTCGCCGACGAGGTGATCGTGATGCGGGCGGGCCGGGTGGTCGAGCACGCGGCCACCGAGGACGTCTTCACCAGCCCGCGCCATGAATACACGCGCCAGCTACTGGCCGCCGTTCCCGGCGCGGGCGCTGGCTATCCTGACAGCTCGTGAGTTGCGCAGCCGACGATGAGCCGCGCTGCGCGATCGGAGAAGGCGGGAGGAGCGGCGCCAATGAATCCTGATCCGCTTGCCCCGCTGGTGGAGTTGCCCGGCGTCGCCGCGGCCAGCGATCAGGCGCGCGAGGCACTCGGCCGGGCGCACCGCCACCGCGCCAACCTGCGGCGATGGCCGGTGACCGCCGCCGAGGCGGCGCTCCGGTCAGCGCGAGCCTCAGCGGTGCTGGACGGGGGTGGACACCGACTCGAGGACGCTGAAGCCGCCGCCGCCGCCATCAGTGACCCCGTATTTGCCGGAGCGTTGCGTGTCGCCCAGGCCCTCGAGGGCGGCGAGACCAATGTGGTCGGGGTGTGGCAGCGCGCGCCGCTGCAGGCGCTGGCCCGGTTGCACATGTTGGCCGCGGCCGACCGGGTGGACGAGAGCCGGCTGGGCCGACCGCGTCCCGACGCCGACGTCGGACCTCGTCTGGAACTGCTGGCGCAGATCGTGTCGGGGGGCACGACGGCCCCGGCCCCGGTGGTGGCCGCCGTCGCGCATGGTGAGCTACTCACCCTGAAGCCGTTCGGCACCGCCGATGGCGTGGTGGCCCGCGCGGTGTCGAGATTGGTCACCATCGCGACCGGACTGGACCCCCACGGGCTGGGCGTACCGGAGGTGGGATGGATGCGTCGCGCCGCCGACTACCGCGAAGCCGCGGCCGGTTTTGCGTCCGGAACACCCGACGGCATGGCGTCCTGGTTGGTGTTGTGCTGCCGGGCCATGCGCACCGGCGCCCAGGAGGCGCTGACGATTGCTGACACCCTCACCGAACAGGGTGGGAGCGGGCACTAGAACCTACAGAGCGGGCGGCGTGCCGAAGGATTTCGGCTCGCCGCCCGCTAGCACGGATCCCGGTTACCATGCGTGCACCTGTGGGCTGCGTGGGATGGCCTCGGCGTTCTTGCGACGCTCCGGGCGTCGGCCCCACCCAAAGGGCCGTCGATGCCGTTCGCTCTTCGCAATTACGCAGGCCCGCAACACTTCTGCCATTATCGCGGCTATGACTCCGCGTGGGTGCCGAGAACCGTGCTCGGTTGCCCTGTCCGGGAGATCGGCCCTTCTCTTCTGGAACGATCTTGGCCGTACCAGGCTTCCGTGTCTCCTTTGTACTCCGTGACTCCGATCACATCAAGTGTCAATTGTCAGGAAAACGCTAAAGCGATACGGGGCCGTGCCGTGGAAAGTTTGCTGTGCGCGTCTAGAGGGCAAACCGACGCAGCAACGAGTACGTCAGCGCGCCGGCCGCCAGGGCGCTGATCCCCACCGCGGCTGTGGTGGCTACCGCGGCCCCTGACGGTGCCGGGATGCGGTCGCGCAGCGACACCGGTCGGGAAAACTCCAGCACCGGCCAGTCGCGGGCGCTCGCCTCCCGTCGCAGGGCGCGGTCGGGATTGACCACGCTGGGATGCCCGACCAACTCGAGCATCGGCATGTCGGTGATCGAGTCGGAGTAGGCGTAGCAATGCTCGAGCGGATAGCCCTCGCGCGCGGCCAACTCGCGAATCGCCTGCACCTTGCCCTCGCCGTAGCAGTAGAACCCGATTTCGCCGGTGTACCTGCCGTCCTCAACCACCATCCGGGTCGCCATTGCGTGGGTGGCCCCCAGTGCGCGCGCGATGGGTGCGACGAGTTCTTCACCGGAAGCCGAGACCACCACGACGTCGCGGCCGCACAGTTTGTGGCCGGCGATCAGGTCGGCCGCCTCGGCGAACACCAGCGGAGTGACGATGTCGTGCAGCGTCTCGCTCACGATGGACTTGACCTGCTCGACGTCCCATCCGGTGCACATGTTGGTCAAATGAATGCGCATCCGATCCATCTGGTCGTGGTCGGCGCCCGACAGCAGGAAGAGGAACTGCGCGTAGCTCGATTTGAGGACGGCTCGGCGGTTGATCAGCCCCTGTGCGAAGAAGGGTCTGCTGAACGCCAGCGTGCTCGACTTGGCGATGATCGTCTTGTCAAGATCGAAAAATGCTGCCGTGCGCGGACTGCGACCGGGGGGCATCGGCGGAGTTTGCTGTTCAGCGGCCGAGTCGGAGACGGTCACCGCCTCAGCATAGGGGGGTGAGTCGGCGCGCCGCGACGCTGTCGGCAAAAACCACGGTCAAACGGATCCCGTAACGCGTGGTACCAGCGAGGCGTTTGGTTCAGCTCCTTGAAGATCGTGGGTGTGTTTCGCGCGCAACCCTTGCGCTGCGCGACACTCTCGTGTGTATAGTAAGGGTCACTCGGCTTTGCCGAGGTGTATCAGCCCGACCCCCCGGGGCTGATACACGACGACCCTCGCCTCCTCCCCCCCTGGCGGGGGTCGTCCCTTTTCTCGGGTAAGTCTTTTCAGCGCACGCTCGGTGTGCACAGTCTCGGCGTTGTCCACACATTGTGTTGGCGCGACTGGCGGCATCGCCCCGCCCGCGGCACGGTAGGCCGATGCCGAACACCGATGCACGCGGAATTCTGGCGATCCTCGCCGATCCGGTCCTGCGCGATGAACTGGACCGAGTGGCAGCGGCGGTGAGCATGCGGGTTGTCTACGCCGCGAACTCGTCGCCGCTGAGTCGGAAAGCGTGGTCGGCGGCGTCGGCCGTCGTGCTCGACGAGGCGGCGGCACTGGGCTGTGCACAGACCGGATTGCCGCGGCGTGCACACGTCATCGTCGTGACCGGCGACGATCCGCCGCCGGCAACCTGGGCGGCGGCCATCGAGGTGGGTGCCCGGCACGTGCTGAGATTGCCGGCCCAAGAGCATGATCTGGTCCGCGAGCTCGCCGACGCTGCCGAAGCAGCTCGCGACGACGGCAGCCGCGGCGCGGTGGTGGCGGTGATGGGCGGGCGTGGCGGAGCGGGTGCCTCGCTGTTCGCGGTCGCGCTGGCGCGGGTGGCGACGGAGTCGATGCTGGTCGATTTAGACCCCTGGGCGGGCGGCATCGATCTATTGGTCGGCGCGGAGAATGCAGCTGGCGTGCGGTGGCCGGACCTCGCACTGCAGGGCGGACGGTTGACCTGGTCAGCCGTGCGCGACGCGCTCCCGCAGCACCGCGGGATGAGCCTGCTGTCGGGCACCCGGAGCGGAGGTGAATTGGACGGCGGCGCAGTGCGAGCCGTGCTCGACGCCGGCCGGCGTGGCGGTGCGACGGTGGTCTGCGACCTCGCACGTCGGATGACGGGCGCGGTTGAAACCGCCTTGGACACAGCCGATCTCGTGGTCGTGGTCAGTCCTTGCGATGTGCGGTCCTGCGCGGCTACCGCGACTGTCGCTCCCGTGCTCGCCGGAATCAATCCCAACCTGGGCTTGGTGGTCCGTGGGCCATCGCCGGGTGGTCTGCGTGCCGATGAAGTCGCGACCATCGCGGGTGTGCCGCTGTTGGCGGCGATGCGAACGCATCCGCGGCTGGCCGAGCAACTCGAACACACAGGTCTGCGGATGGGGCGTCGGTCTGCGCTGGCCACCGCGGCCCGTACGGTTCTGGCCGTCCTGCCGTCGCGCCGCACCCACCGGCGTGCGGCATGAGCGGTCCGTTGATCGATCGAGTGCGCGAGCGGTTGGCGGCCGAGTCCGTTCCGCTGCGACCGAACGTGG
Source organism: Mycobacterium sp. TH-M25 (assembly GCF_057473665.1). Taxonomy (NCBI): domain Bacteria; kingdom Bacillati; phylum Actinomycetota; class Actinomycetes; order Mycobacteriales; family Mycobacteriaceae; genus Mycobacterium; species Mycobacterium sp. TH-M25. Next base: position 2,045 of record NZ_JBYCLA010000017.1, on the reverse strand, counting down.
TGGCCGAGGCGATCCGAGCCGAATCCGGTGGGGTACTCGGCGACACCGAGGTGCTGACCAACCTTCGGATACTGCAGACCGAGCTGGCCGGCGCAGGAATCCTGGAACCACTGCTGTGTGGCGACAACACCACCGACGTGCTGGTCGCCGCACCGGACTCGGTATGGGTCGACGAAGGAAAAGGATTGCGCCGTAGCGGTATTCGCTTCGCCGACGAGGCAGCTGTACGCCGTTTGGCGCAGCGGCTGGCACTGGCAGCGGGCCGGCGGCTCGACGACGCGCAGCCCTGGGTCGACGGCCAGTTGACCGGAATGGGTAGTTTCGCGGTCCGGCTGCACGCCGTCCTACCGCCCGTGGCTGCTGCCGGCACCTGCCTGTCGTTGCGGGTGCTGCGGCCGGTCACCCAAGACCTTGCGGCGCTGATCACGGCCGGTGCCATCGCTCCCCAGGCTGCGGAGTTGATCCACGACGTGATCGCCGCCAGGCTTGCGTTCTTGGTGTCCGGCGGGACCGGCGCGGGCAAGACGACGTTGCTGTCGGCCATGCTGAACGCGGTGGCCGGTGACGAGCGGATCATATGTGTGGAGGACGCCGCCGAGCTGGCGCCGCCGCATCCACACCTGGTGCGATTGGTGGCGCGCTGCGCCAACGTCGAGGGCGTCGGTGAAGTCACCGTTCGCCAGCTCGTCCGCCAGGCGTTGCGGATGCGCCCGGATCGCATCGTGGTCGGTGAAGTACGTGGCGCCGAGGTGGTCGATCTGCTGGCCGCGCTGAACACCGGTCACGATGGTGGCGCGGGTACGGTGCACGCCAACAACCCCGCCGAAGTACCGGCACGTCTCGAGGCATTGGCTGCCCTAGGTGGTCTGGATTGTGCTGCGCTACAAAGTCAATTGAGCGCCGCTGTCCAAGTGTTGCTTCACGTCACCCGGAACCGGGACGGGCGCCGGCGGCTCGAGGAGATTGCCGTGTTGCGCGGCGCCCACCGAGGTGTTCGTGCGGTCACGGTGTGGCACGCGGACCGCGGCTGCACCGATGAGATCTCGGGTTTTAGAGCCCTGGTGCGAAGCCGGAGGCGGGCGTGACGGGGCCGGCGGTGGCCGCGCTCGCGTTGTCGGCTGCGGCGCTGATGGGTCCGTCGTCGCCGCGGCGGCGGCTGAGCCGCGAGCGGCGTAAGGCCTCGCGGCCGCTGGTGTTGTCTTTGACGATCGCGTGCATCGCGGTCGCGAGCACGGCGTTGTTCTCGTTGACAACAGTTTTGGGGCTCGCCGTGGTGGCCGCAACCATGTTCCTTCGCGGCCGGCGTCGACGTCGCAACGATCGCGCAATGGACGAGGGCCGGTCGATGGAGACCGCGATCGACGTGCTGGTGGGCGAACTCAGGGCTGGAGCGCACCCGGCTACTGCGTTCGCGGTGGCGGCAGAGGAGACAGCCGGACCAGTCGCCGGCGCGTGCCGTGCGGTGGCCGCACGCGCCCGACTCGGCGCTGACGTCGCCGCGGGATTGCGCGGAGTCGGCGCGACGGTCGCACTGCTGTCACACTGGGAGCGGTTGGCGGTGTGCTGGGAGTTGGCCACCGATCACGGGCTGGCAATGTCCGCGCTGATGCAAGCGGCGCAACGCGATATCGCTGAGCGGCAACGCTTTTCGGCTCAGGTTCGGGCGGCGATGGCGGGCGCTCGCGCTACCGCTGTCATTCTCGCTGGACTGCCGGTGCTGTCGGTGTTGATGGGTCAGGCGATCGGGGCGCGCCCGCTGTCGTTTCTGCTCGGCGCAGGTCTGGGCGGGTGGTTATTGGTCGCAGGCCTGACGCTGATTTGTGGCGGGCTGATGTGGGCTGATCGCATCACCGACGCGGCGGCGTCGTGATCACTACAGCGGCAATGCTTCTGGCTGCTGCGCTGCTGTCCAGCGCCGGTCCTTCGGCTGTGCGGGCTCGCGCCGCGATGCCGGATCGCCGACCGCCGTTGACGCGGCGGTCGGCGGCCGGGGTGGATCCACGGGGGGTGGCGTCAAGCCTGGGTGTGGGCTCGGTCTGTCTGGC
>NZ_JBYCLA010000016.1:0-11103 GCF_057473665.1 Mycobacterium sp. TH-M25 | reverse complement strand
CAGCACGGTGCCAGCGTAGTGGGTGGGTAGCGTGAGGTCCGTGACTGCAGCTTCGGGTATCGGGCTGGCGACGCTGGCCGCAGATGGATCGGTTCTCGACACCTGGTTCCCCGCACCGGAACTGGTCTCCTCGGGCGAGACCGGCACCACCCGGTTGTCGGTGGCGCAGGTGCCCGACGAACTGGCCGCGCTGGCCGGCCGCGACGAGGCGCGCGCCGTCGAGACCGTCGTGGTGCGCACGGTGATCGGCGCGCTCGACGACAAGGCCGTCGACGCTTACGACGCCTACCTGCGACTACACCTGCTCTCGCATCGTCTCGTCGCGCCGCACGGGCTCAACGCCGACGGGCTGTTCGGGGTGCTGACCAACGTGGTGTGGACCAGCCACGGACCCTGCGCCGTCGAGGGTTTCGAGACGGTCCGGGCGCGACTGCGCCGCCGCGCACCGGTCGCCGTCTACGGCATCGACAAGTTCCCGCGGATGGTCGACTATGTGGTGCCGAGCGGGGTTCGCATCGCCGACGCCGACCGGGTGCGGCTGGGTGCGCACCTGGCTTCCGGCACCACGGTGATGCACGAGGGCTTCGTCAACTTCAACGCCGGCACCCTGGGCGCTTCGATGGTAGAGGGCCGGATCTCGGCGGGCGTGGTGGTCGGCGACGGCTCCGACATCGGCGGCGGTGCATCGATCATGGGCACACTGTCCGGAGGTGGCACCGAAGTGATTTCGCTCGGCAAGCGCTGCCTGCTCGGCGCGAACTCCGGACTCGGCATTCCGCTGGGCGACGACTGCGTCGTCGAAGCCGGCCTCTACGTCACTGCCGGAACGAAAGTCGCTCTGCCCGAGGGTAAATCGGTGAAGGCGCGTGAACTAGCCGGCAGCAGCAACCTGCTGTTCCGGCGCAACTCGGTGACCGGCGCGGTTGAGGTGGTGTCGCGCGACGGCAGCGGGATCGCGCTGAATGAGGACCTGCACGCGAACTGATCAGACGAACACCTGCCGCGGCACCCGCAGTGGGGCGATCAGCGTCTTCTTACGTCCCAGCCGATCTCACCGGACAGGGGCCGGCGACGCGTCGTATCAGGATGACGGGCGGCGCGGCCGGAAGCGTGGCCATCCGACAGCCTCGGGCCACGGCTGCGACGGTAGGAGAAACGGGCGCCGCTGTCACACACACCACCGCGCGGTATCAGTTCTGGCTCAGCAACTGCTTCTTGAGCACCTTGCCCATCGCATTGCGCGGCAGCTCGTCCATGATTCTGACCTCGCGCGGTCGTTTGTGCACCGAAAGCTGTTGGGCCACATAATCAATCAGCTCCTGCGGCTCGGTATCGCCGACCACGAACGCGACGATGCGCTGGCCCAGGTCGTCATCGGGAAGTCCGACCACGGCCGCCTCGGCCACGCCCGGATGCCCAAGCAGCACAGTCTCGATCTCGCCGGCGCCGACCCGGTAGCCGCCGGACTTGATCAGGTCTACCGACTCGCGCCCGACGATGCGGTGCATCCCGCCAGCGTCGATGACCGCGGCGTCGCCGGTGCGGTACCAGCCGTCGGTGTCGAACGCCTCGGCGGTCGCCTCCGGCCGGTTCACGTAGCCGTTGAACAGCGTCGGACCCCGAACCTGCAGTCGCCCAATGGTTTCCCCGTCATGCGGTACCGGGTTTCCGTCGTCGTCGATCAGCCGGGACTCGATGCCGGCCAGCGGACGGCCGACCCAACCGGGCCGCCGTTCACCGTCGGCCCTTGTCGACAACGTGATCAGCGACTCGGTCGCCCCGTACCGTTCGACGGGTGCGTGCCCGGTCAGCCGGACCAACTGGTCGAACACCGGCACCGGCAGCCCGGCGCTGCCGGACACCAATAGCCGCGCCGAACGCAGCGCCTCGGCGGCCGCCGGGTCGGCGACCACCCGCGACCACACCGTCGGCACGCCGAAATACAACGTGCCGTTCGCGGCCGCGTAGGCCTCCGGAGTCGGCTTGCCGGTGTGCACAAAGCGATTCCCGACGCGCAGCGATCCGAGCAGGCCCAGCACCAGACCGTGTACGTGAAACAGCGGAAGCCCATGCACCAGGGTGTCGTCGGCGGTCCACTGCCACGCCTCGGCCAGTGCGTCCAGGTCCGCGGCAATCGCCGCGCCGCTGAGCTGCACCCCTTTGGGCGGACCGGTGGTGCCCGAGGTGTAGATGATCAACGCGGTGTCCTGCGGCGACGGCACCGGCTGGCGATGCCAGGACCGCGCCCCGATCCGCACCGGAATGTGCGGCAGACCTTCGGCTGCTTCATCGTCGCGGGGCGCCGCACCCAGCCATGCCTGTGCACCGGAATCGGTGAGGATGTGACGACGTTCGGCCTGGCCGACGTCGGCGGGCACTGGGACCACCGGCACCCCCGCGATCAGGCAGCCGGCGATGGCCAGTGCGGTCGGCGCGGTGGGCGTGGCCAGCACCGCGATCCGACCCGCACCCCGGATTCGCTCGGCCACCGAGTTGGCGGCGCCGACGAAGTCGCTGCGGCTGAGCGTGACGTGGTCGAGGTCGAACCGGACGGCGTCCTCGACATCACGGCCACCTGCGACAACGGAAGGATCCAGTGAGGTCAGCAGCACGTGAGCAGGCTACCCGGCGGATTCAGGCCGGCGAGTCAGTGGTCGGCACACGCGCCAAATCAGCACCGACCGGTGCGGTGCGGGGTGGCGGCGCAGACAGCGGTCCAGTCGCCGAATCAAATGTTGACATGAGTCATCCGTCGCCCCGAGTGCCGCCGTACCCACTTCGAGAACGCCAAACGCCGAGGCGCCACACGGGCTGGTGCCGTAGGACCTGTCAGCAGTGGACGTTGGACCCTACGTCTGGGACGTCGAGATCGCAACGCTGGCTACAACGTCGCGAATGCCCGACAGCGAGGTTGCCACGGCCAGTGCCGGAGAAGTCTTGCGAGCCCACGAACACCAGGAGGTCGATTGATGCCTACAAGCGCGCTGGACAGCAGCGTCATCGATGATGCGGTGACCTCGGCGTGTCGCGCCCCGTCGCTACACAACAGCCAGCCCTGGCAATGGGTTTACCGCGACGGCCAGCTTCGACTGTTCCTCGACTCGAGCCGAATCATGGATGCCGACCACTCGGCGCGGGAAGCGCTAATCGGCTGCGGCGCAGCGCTAGATCACCTACGGACAGCGATGGCTGCCGCCGGCTGGCAGGCTGTCATCGAACGATCTCCCGACTCGGACCGCCCACAGTATCTGGCGACGATCGACTTCGAACCAGTCAGCTTTGTCACCGCGCGAGACCGCCTGATGGCGGATGCCATCTGGACGCGTCGCACCGACCGATTGCCTTTCGGCGCACCGACCAACTGGCGTTCGATTTCCTCGATCTGGGTCAGCGGCGCCGGCCACCCATCGGTCCACGTCGAGACGGTACCCGATGGCATGGTTGCAAAACTGGAAGATGCAGCCCAGCTGGCGGAGTCGCTTCGGCTATACGACGGTGCCTATCACGCTGAACTAGACTGGTGGACGGCGCCATTCGAGAACACCGAGGGCATCCCGCACAGCTCCTTGGTCTCGGCTTCCGAAAGCGACCGAGTCGGCATCGAACGCGTTTTTCCCGTCATTAGCGGCACCGAGCGCCGTACCGAGATTACCGAAGATCACGCCGCGATCATGCTGTTGTCCACCGAAGGAGACAGTCGCGCTGACGCTTTGGCCGCCGGCGAGGCGCTGTCGGCGACGCTGCTGAGTTGCACCGTGGCCGGCCTTGCCACCTGCACGGTGACCCACCTCACCGAGTTACCCGCGACCCGCGAAGTGATCCGTTCGCTGATGAATCACGATGCCGTACCGCAGGTTTTGGTCAGAGTCGGTCTGGTGCCGGTTGCCGAACGCACTCCCAAGCCCACACCGCGACGGCCCCTTCCGCAGGTCCTGCGCACCAGGGCCTTCGACTGACTTAGCAGCATGCTCACTCACATTGGCAGCGTCGCGGACGACCACCTCCCCATCCACGAGGCGCGGCCAGCCAGTGCGAGTCATCGACGGGCACTATTGCCCTCCACCGGTAGACGTTGGGCCCTACGCGTGGGCCACCCGAATTGCGAGGCTGTGTGCATCGTCGCAGTAACCCTGAGGTGAGGTCGCCATGCAGAGCTTCGTAATCCGTCCGATGACGTGGCCGGTCCTGCGACTGTTCAGCCGCAATCCGCTGATTCGACTGAGCGACCGCATCGAAACCGCGGTGGTTGCCCTGGCCGTCTTGTTCGTTGTCGTCGCCGCGGCCGGCGCCGGGGTGATGGGAACGGTGATTCACGACAGGCAGGCTCAGAAGTATCGCGAACAGGCGCAAACGCGGCATACCGTGGTCGCCTGGGCTGTCGACGACAGCCAGCCGACGGTGTCGCCGGAGACGACCCCCTTCATGGTCCACGCTCGTTGGAAGGTCAACGGCGTCGATCACCTCGAACTGCTCGGCTGGAACAGGGCCACGAAGGCCGGTGATGCCCTCGAGATCTGGGTCGACAATTACGGCCGAGCCGTCACGGCTCCTCGGCCGATCGGGCGAGCCGTCGTCGATGCGGTGGCGGCGGCGTTCATTGGCTGGGTGATCGCGATTCTGGCCGCCGCGGAGGTGGTCGGCGCATTGTGCGCGCATCTAAGGCGAGTACGAGATGACCAGTGGAACAGAGATATTCGAAGCCTCGTCGACGGCGGCTTCACCAACCGCCAGTAGTGACCGCCGCCGGCGCCAGCGCCCGCAACCCGTGGATCCACGCAGGGAGATTCGAATGTCCACTCCGGAAACCAATCTGGGCATCGTGGTCGGTGTCGACGGCTCGCCCGCGGCCAAGTACGCGGTCGACTGGGCGGCGCGGGACGCCGCGATGCGCGATACCCGCCTCACGCTGGTACACGCCGTGCGCCCGATCGGGCTCACCCAGCCGCCACTGACCTCGGCGACGAGTTTCTCGCGCTGGCAGGTCGAGCATGGACAGCGGGTTCTCGACGAGGCCGTCCGACTCGCCGCCGACGCCGCTCCCGATGGCGAGCCCGAGCAGATCGAAACGGAGATGCTGTTCGCCCAGGCGGTCCCGACGCTGATCGACCTGTCCAAAGACGCCGATCTGGTTGTCGTCGGTTCCCGGGGACGCGGACCGATTGCCCGCAGCGTGTTGGGCTCGGTGAGCGCGAGCCTGATCCGCCACGCGCACTGCCCGGTGGCGATCATTCACGACGAGGACCCGCTGATGGCCGACCCCGCGCACGCACCGATCCTGGTCGGCATCGACGGCTCACCCGCGTCGGAGCCAGCGACCGCGATCGCGTTTCAGGAGGCCTCCTGGCGACATGTCGACCTGGTCGCCCTGCACGTGTGGAGCGACGTCGAAGTCAACGACTACCCCGCGATCGACTGGCCGGCGATGAAGCCGGCCGCCGAGGAAGTCCTGGCCGAACGACTGGCCGGTTGGCAAGAACGCTACCCCGACGTGACGGTGCGGCGGGTGGTCGAATGCGACCATCCCACATACCAACTCATCCGGCACTCGGAAATGACGCAGTTGGTGGTCGTCGGCAGCCACGGCAGAGGCGGATTCGCCGGCATGTTGTTGGGATCGGTGAGCAATTCGCTGGCTCATTCGGCACGGATGCCGGTGATCGTCGCGCGTCAACCCTGACCGCGCACAGCGGACGACCACACGAATCGACCTGGAGCGGCTGACCGGCATCCACGAGCGCCGTGTCTCGGTCGGAGAAGAAGACTCGTTGAGCCTCGCCACGTCGGCAGCGCGCGATTGCCTTGACAGGGCACACTGCGATCCAGCGACCATCGACGTCGTGATCAATTGCAGCATCACCAAACTCCGTGACGGCATGCATCAGTGGTTGGAGCCGTCGATGGCCAGCGCCGTCGCGCACGCCATCGGAGCGGACAACGCGATGACCTTCGATCTCTCCAATGCCTGCGCTGGAATGCTCAGCGGGGTAACCGTTCTCAACAACTGGATCCGGCAAGGCAGCATCCGCCGCGGGTTGGTGGTCAGCGGCGATCAGCCGCCGTCGTGAAATCGGACATTTGTCAACTACCCACGACAGCGAGATCGGCCGGACCGGCGACGAGTTCGAAGAAGCGCTCGACGTCGCCACGGCGGCATACCGCAGTACCCGGAGTCATCATCATGGCGGCCCCGGCGGCCACTCCGAAGCGCACCGAGGTGGCCAACGTCCAACCGCGCGTCAGCCCGACCGTGATGGCCGCCACCATCGCGTCACCGGCGCCAACTCCACTGTTGGAACGCACTTTGATCGCCGGGATACGTTGAGCCTGATCGGATGTCACCAGAAGCGCACCGCGGTCGCCGACCGACACCACGATGACCTGCGCATGTCCGCCGGCGATCAGTTCGCGGGCGGCCGCGACCTGCTCTGCCTCGGTTGCCAGTTCACCCCCGACGGATTCGCGTAACTCTCGAATGCTCGGCTTGATCAGGTAGACCCCGGATGTGATGTACCGCAGGGCCGGACCGGATGCGTCCAGGATCAGCTGGGCTCCCAGATCGCGGCAGACCCCGGCAATCCGCTGATAGAAGTCCTTGGGCACCCCGGGCGGCAGGCTGCCGCTGACCACCACGAATCGGGCGGAGGCCGCAGCGCGGCGAAGTTCATCGACGCACTGGGCCCGTTCGGCGAATGTCAAGTGTGGGCCCGGCAGCACAAACCGGTACTGCTGCCCGGTGACCGCCTCGCCGACGGCGAAGCTCTCCCGCGTCCGCCCGGCAATGTCGACGCGATGATACGGAACATGCTCTGCCGTAAGCAGATCGACCACCACCTGCCCCGTCGGTCCGCCGGCCGGGAACACCGCCGCGACCTTCGCCCCGAGTATGTGGGCGATCCGCGCAACGTTGATGCCGCCGCCACCCGGGTCATGCCGCGCGCCATGACAGCGGAGCTTTTCGGTGGGACGGACCTGGTGGACTCCGGTCGTGATGTCGAGGGCCGGATTCATCGTCAGCGTCACGATGGTGGGCCGGTCACCGTTGGAACTTGTGTCGCAGGTAATCACCTGATGCAACCCCGCCTACAGGCCCGTCGGATAGGTTTCGGGAGTCTCGCCCGCCACCCACTGGCTGGTCACTTCCAGCGGCTGAAGCGCCTGGGTGGTCTCGATGTGGATCATCGCGTCGAACTGATCGGCCGGCCGCACGTGAAAGTAGTGACTTTGCCGCTCGGTCGCCGGCAGATAGATGACGCCGATCGCTCGGCCCAGCCGGACCACATCCAACGCCTGGTCCGCGCCGGCGTCCGAGGAGATGAAGAACGCCGGGTTACCGGTCTGGTGGAACAACTCCTCGACGCTTCCCGCCAATGCGGGCCGGACAATCTTCCGTTCGGCCACGCCGCCCCATTCGGCGGCGGCGGTCACGGTGCCGGAGTAGGTGCTGAACCCGATCAACCGGGCTTGATCGCGGTAATGTTGCCGGGCCAGTTGGCCCAGGGTCAGCTGACCGTCGGCGGACACCTCGGTCGCTCGTGCGTCACCGACATGAGAGTTGTGCGCCCACACGACGATTCGTGCGGGCGATGGATCGTGGTGGCGGTCCAGATGCTCCAGCAACGCGTGCAGCGTCTGGGCCATGTGCTGGTCGCGCAGGTTCCAGGAGGTCACCCGCGCACCGAACATCGCCCGGTAATAGCGCTCGGCGTCCCGCACAACCTGAGCATTCTGCTCGGCGTAGAACAACTCGTCCTCGGCGAGTAATCCGTCACGACGCGCGTAGGCCAACGCGTTTCGCTGAATCTCGACCAATTGTTCGATGGCTTCCTTTTCGCACGACAAGCCGGCGCCGAAAGCGGCACGCATGCCGTAGGCCTGGCCGTCATCGGCGGAGGAGACGTGATCGAAGCACGAGTATCGGGATCGCGCGCGGGCCGCGGCCCGTGGGTCGATCGTCTCGAGGTAGCCCACCACCTCCTGCATCGATCGATGCAGGCTGTAGAGATCCAGTCCGTAGAAGCCGGTTTGACGGCGGCCTTGGTCTTCACAGCGCCGATTCTCGGTCCGCAACCAGTCGGCGAAATCGCGAACATCCGTGTTACGCCACATCCACGACGGGAATCTCTCGAAGCCGCGTAACGCCTGCTCGGCAGTGTAGTCGTCACCCATCCCGCGTACGTACCGATTGACCCGGTAAGCGTCGGGCCAATCCGCCTCGGCGGCCACCGCACAGAATCCCTTCTCCTGGATCAGCCACTTCGTTATCTCGGCGCGAGCTTGATAAAACTCGTGAGTGCCGTGCGAACTTTCACCGATAAGAACCACCCGTGCGTCACCGACCAACTCCGACAACACCTCTCGGGGCGGCACACCGCCGGGTGCATCGACGGCGAAGCGCCGAACGATGTCGGCGGCCGTCTCGGCGACCGGCGCGGCAGCGCGCGCGGTGGTCGGGGTGGCAAGCAGGGTCTGGACCTCCTGATCACTGACCTGATTGAAATCCCAGTACGCGGCGCCGACGGCGAAGAACGGAGTCGGCATCGATGCGCAAACCATATCGTCGACCAGGCCCGCGAATTCGCGACAAGTCGATTCCGGCGCCGATGGCACCGCGATCACGATGCGCGCCGGCTGCGCGTCCCGCAGCGCTTGCACCGCGGCGAACATACTTGCACCCGTGGCCAATCCGTCGTCGACGAGGATGACGGTCTTACCGGTCACGACGAGCGGCGGACGCCCATCGCGGTAGGCGGCCTCGCGCCTGGCCAGCTCGCGCCCCTCCCGCTCGGCGATATCGCGCAATTGTTGCGGCGTGATCTGCAGGCCCCGGACCACATCGTCGTTCAGCACGATGCGGCCGCCGCTGGCGAGCGCGCCGGCGGCGAATTCCTCGTGGCCCGGCACGCCGAGCTTGCGCACGATGAACGCGTCGAGCGGCGCATGGAGCGCGCCGGCGACCTCCCAGGCCACCGGTACCCCGCCGCGCGCCAGGCCCAGGACCACCACGTCTGGCTTGTCCCGGTACGCCTGCAGCAGACCGGCCAACACCCGGCCGGCCTCACGGCGGTTGCGGAACAACCGATCTGGCGTGTCCTTGCCCAGGACAATCGCTCTGCTCATCGAGGTCTCTTCTCATTCAGGTCGCGAGCAACGCTGAGCCGGGCACGCGTTGGGGGCGGGCGGTACCGCAGCCGGAATGGGGTGCCGCTGCGGTCCCGCCCCTCAAACTGGTCACTTGGTGGATGCGATCGGCACGTGCTTTTCGACCGGCTTGGAGTCGTTAATGGCGATCGAGACGGTCAGGATGCCCTTGTCGTAGCGGGCCTTGACGTCGTCTTCGTCGGCCCGGGGCGGCTGCGACAGGGGGCGGACGAACGACCCGTAGGAGAATTCGGAGCGACCGTTGAACTCTTTGTGCTCGCTGCGCTCGGCCTTGACCGTCAATTGGCCGTCGCGCAGCGTGATGTCGATGTCCTTGGCCGGGTCGACACCGGGGATCTCCGCCCGCACCTCATAGTGGCCGTCTTTGATTTCGTCCTCGAGACGCATCAACCGGGTGTCCAACGTCGGCCGGAGTCCGGTGAACGACGGGAACGCGGCGAATAGGTCGGAGATGTCGGGAAAGATCGAATGCTGGTGACGCTTGACTGGAAGGGTGCTCATCTCTGCTCTCCTGCTGGGTGATTTTCTGCTTTGGTAACAGGATTCGACCACTTAGCGCGAAGCCGCAGTAGGGACCGAAGTCCTATCATCACGGGGTCATTCGTCGGCGTCGGCCCGGCTTGTCCGCCCAAAAGGTGGCTTTCGGCCCTAGAGCGGCGCTGTCCGTTTTTGCGATCGTAGGAGTGGATCCGCCCGGGTTGCGGCCGCGACCGCGAACGACCGGGACCGGGCAGATCCCCTCGCCTCCAGGCCGCCCCCGGACCGATGATCGGCGCGCGGCTTTACGCACTGCCAGAGGCGCTGTTTTCCGTTGACTTGTGGAGGTTGAGCATGACGAATATCCCGTTGGCCCGCATCGCGGGCTTCACGGTGAAAGTCAACTGGAGCGTGCTGGTGATCCTGTGGCTGTTCACCTGGAGCCTGGCTTCGAGCCTGCCCCTCACCGCCCCGGGCTACTCGACCCGCGCCTACTGGCTGGCCGGTCTGTGCGGCGCCACGGTTCTGCTCGCCTCGCTGCTGGCTCACGAGCTGGCACACGCCATTGTGGCCCGCCGCGCCGGGGTGAAGGTCGTTGACGTGACGCTGTGGCTGCTGGGCGGTGTCACCCGGCTGGGCAGCGAGGCCACCACACCGCAGACCGCGTTCCGGATCGCCGTGGCCGGCCCGGCCACCAGTTTGCTGCTGGGAGCGTTATTCGGTTCTGCAGGTTGGGAATTGAGGGCACTCGGTGTGGCGCACATCGCGGTCGGGGTGGCGTGGTGGCTGGCAGGGATCAACGCGTTGCTGGGCATTTTCAATCTGCTGCCCGGCGCCCCGTTGGACGGCGGCCAAGTTCTGCGTGCGTGGCTCTGGCGCCGTCACGGCGATGCCACCCGAGCCGCGCTGAGTGCCGCGCGGGCCGGCCGCTACGTCGCGTTCGTGCTGATCGCGTTCGGGCTGTTCGAGTTTCTGGCCGGCGCCCTGGTCGCCGGCGTGTGGCTAGCCTTCATAGGCTGGTTCATCTTGTCGGCCGCCCATGTCGACCAGACGCAGGTGCTGACCCGCGACGCGCTGGCCGATGTGCGGGTCGCCGAGACGATGACGCCCGACCCGCACACCGCTCCCGCCTGGATCAACGTGCAGGATTTCATCGAGCGTTATCTGCTGGGCGACCGGCATTCGGCGTACCCGGTCAAGGATCACGACGGGTCGATCGTCGGACTGGTATCCCTGACTCAATTGCGTCGGGTGCCGCCCGACCAGCGCGTCACCACCACGGTGGGTGACATCGCGGTTTCACTCAACGACGTCAACATCGCAACGCCCGACGAGCCGGTCACCACCCTGCTTGAGCGGCTGGGATCGAATCACGCGCAGCGTGCCCTCGTCGTCGAAGCCGGCCGCCTCGTGGGCATCGTCACCGCAGCCGATCTGAGTCGCCTGATTGAGGTGCGTCGGCTGTCC
>NZ_JBYCLA010000015.1:0-8134 GCF_057473665.1 Mycobacterium sp. TH-M25 | reverse complement strand
GTTGGAGCCGTGTATCGCGCGGCTGAACAATATTCGCCGGCGCCATCCAGCACTCCAGCAACTGCGCAACATAACCTTCCACGCGATCGACAACGATGCGCTGCTGGCTTACAGCAAGTTCGACCCGATCACCGGCGACTGCGTGCTGGTGGTCGTCACGCTCAATGCGTTCGGCGCAGAACAAGCCACGCTGTGGCTGGACATGGACGCGTTGGGCATGGAGCACCATGAGCGGTTCTGGGTACGCGACGAAATTACTGGTGAGGAATACCATTGGGGTGCAGACAATTTCATCCGGATCGACCCTGGCTATGCCGTCGCACACGTGATCAATATGCCGATCATCCCGTCCGAAGCACGAATCAGTCTGCTGCGCCGGAGGTAACGCCGCGATGAAACCAGGAGAAGAAGTCGCCCGAACCCGCCTAGCGCCCGAACCCAGTGACCTGGCCCGGCTGATCGCCGGGGAGCACCACAATCCGCACGGCATCCTGGGCGCCCACGAATACGGCGACCACACCGTCATCCGGGTCTTCCGTCCGCACGCCGCCGAGGTGGTTGCCCTGGTCGGCGACGATCGATTGCCGTTGCAGCACATCGACTCCGGCCTGTTCGCCGGCGCGCTGCCATTCGTCGGCCTGATCGACTACCGGCTCGAGGTGCACTACGACCAGGGCGAACCGCGGGTCGCCGCCGACGCGTACCGCTTCCTGCCCACGCTGGGCGAAGTCGACCTGCATCTGTTCAACGAAGGACGGCACGAACGACTGTGGGAAGTTCTCGGCGCCCATCCCCGTTCGTTCACCACCGCCGACGGCGTGGTCGAGGGTGTGTCGTTCGCGGTCTGGGCTCCCAATGCCAAGGGAGTCAGCCTGATCGCGGAATTCAACGGCTGGCACGGTAACGAGGCACCGCTGCGGGTGCTCGGTTCGTCCGGCGTCTGGGAGTTGTTCTGGCCCGACTTCGCCCAGGACGGCCTGTACAAGTTCCGGGTGCACGGCGCCGACGGCTCGGTCACCGACCGCGCCGACCCGATGGCGTTTGCCACCGAGGTGCCGCCACACACCGCGTCACGGGTGAACGTGAGCGACTACCGCTGGGGCGACGACGGCTGGATGACCGCGCGCGCCACGCGCAATGCGGTGTTCGAGCCGATGAGCACCTACGAAGTCCATCTGGGTTCGTGGCGGCCCGGCCTGTCGTATCGCGACCTGGCCCGCGAGCTGACGGACTACGTTCTGGCACAAGGTTTTACCCACGTGGAGCTGCTCCCCGTCGCCGAGCATCCATTCGGCGGATCGTGGGGATACCAGGTCACCTCGTACTACGCGCCGTCGTCCCGCTTTGGCACGCCCGACGAGTTGCGCGGGCTGATCGACGCGCTACACCAGGCCGGCATCGGCGTGATCGTCGACTGGGTGCCCGCCCACTTCCCCAAAGACGCCTGGGCGCTGGGCCGCTTCGACGGGACACCGCTCTACGAACACTCCGACCCGCGTCGCGGCGAGCAACTCGACTGGGGTACTTACGTGTTCGACTTCGGCCGCGCCGAGGTCCGCAACTTCCTGGTCGCCAACGCGCTGTACTGGCTCCAGGAGTACCACGTCGACGGCCTGCGGGTGGACGCCGTCGCCTCGATGCTGTACCTGGATTACTCGCGCCCCGAAGGGGGGTGGACACCGAACATCCACGGCGGCCGGGAGAATCTGGAGGCCGTGCAGTTCCTGCAGGAGATGAACGCCACCGCACACAAAGCAGCGCCCGGTATCGTCACCATCGCCGAGGAGTCGACGTCGTGGCCGGGCGTCACGCGCCCGACTACCGTTGGTGGCCTTGGCTTCTCGATGAAGTGGAACATGGGCTGGATGCACGACACGCTCGATTACATCGGCCGTGATCCGATCTACCGCAGCTACCACCACCACGCGATCACGTTTTCGATGCTCTACGCCTACAGCGAGAACTTCGTGCTGCCGATCAGCCATGACGAGGTCGTGCACGGCAAGGGCACGCTGTGGGAGCGGATGCCCGGCAGCGACCACATGAAAGCGGCCGGACTGCGCAGCCTGCTGGCCTACCAGTGGGCGCATCCGGGTAAGCAGTTGCTGTTCATGGGGCAGGATTTCGGCCAGCGGGCGGAATGGTCCGAAGAACGCGGGCTGGACTGGTTCCAGCTCGACGAGCACGGCTTCTCCGACGGAATATCGCGGCTGGTTCGTGATCTCAACGCGGTATATCGGAAGTCGTCGGCGCTGTGGAGCCAAGACATCAAGCCGGAGGGCTACTCCTGGATCGACGCCAACGACTCGGCCAACAACGTGTTGAGCTTTCTGCGCTACGGCAGCGACGGCTCGATGATGGCCTGCGTGTTCAACTTCGCCGGCGCCGAGCACAGCGGCTATCGGCTGGGCCTGCCCAAGGCCGGCCGGTGGCGTGAGGTGCTCAACACCGACGCCACCGACTACAACGGCGCCGGGATCGGAAACCTGGGCGGACTCGACGCGACCGACGATCCGTGGCACGGCCGCCCGGCTTCGGCGGTGTTGGCGCTGCCGCCGATGTCGGCGCTATGGCTTGCGCCCGAATAAGACTCTAGTACAACGCATTCGCGAGATTGCGTCGACCTGCAATGACATCTGGGTCTCCCGCGTCGAACAACTCGAACAGCTCGATCAGTCGGGTACGCACCGACGTCCGCTCGTCACCCGATGTTCGCCGCACCAGCGCCACCAGTCGGTCGAATGCCCCGGCCGCATCCTGGCTGAGCAGCTGAACGTCGGCTGCGGCGAAAGCGGCCTCGATGTCGGTCGGTGCGGCATCGGCAGCCGCGATCGCTTCCGGTCCGTGGGCGGTGGCTCGCATCAGAAACGCGATGTGGCGTACCGCGCCTTTGGCTTCGTCGTGGTTGGGGTCGTCGTCGAGGATTGCCTGATAGGAGTTCAGCGCCGCACCGAGGTCGTTGCCCTCCAGCTGCTGACGGGCCTGCGCCAGCGCCGGATCCACCGCTGTGGGCTCGGCTTCAGCATCGGCTGCACCGCTGAGCTTTCCGGCGGTCGCAGACAGCAGCGAGTCGACCCAGCGGCGTAACTGCTCCGGCGGCTGGGCACCTTGGAAGCTGGAGAGCGGTTGTCCGGCGGCCAACGCCACGACGGTGGGAACCACCTCGACGCCGAAGATCTGCGCCACCCGTGCAGAAACATCGACGTTGACGCTGGCCAGCGCCCATTTGCCGCTGTCCTCGGCGGCCAGGCCGGCCAGGATGTCGGCCAACTGCAGACAGACCTCGCTGCGCGGCGACCACAACAGCACCACGACCGGCACCTGGTTGGAGCGCAGCAGTACTTCGTCTTCGAAGTTGGTCTCGTTGACCTCGATACCGGCGGACGACGCGCTCGACGCGTCCCCGCGACTGCCTCCACTGCCAGGAGGGGGTTGCTTCAGGGCAGAAAGATCGACCGCGCCAGACAACGCAGGTCCGATCGAGGGGCGTGGACGGCTCACGCGATCAAGTCTGGCACGGCGCCGCCGGCTGCGTCTCATCCGGCTGGGACGGCTCTATGAGCAACATCACATCAGGGTGGGTCGAGCCGAGAGTCATGCCGCTCCAGCAAACTTCCGGACGCCTGTCCGGCCACGGCGGCCACAAACCGTACTGGCCGGTAACTAGCCAGCGCGCAGGATCAGAGCTTCGCCCTGGCCACCGGCTCCGCACAGCGCAGCAACCCCGTAGCCGGAGCCGCGGCGGGCCAATTCGAGTGCGGTGTGCAGCGCGATCCGGGCCCCCGACATGCCGATCGGGTGACCGATCGCGATCGCGCCGCCGTTGACGTTGACGATCTCGGGGTCCACGCCGAGCTCCTGCATCGAGGCCAGCGCCACCGCGGAGAACGCCTCGTTGATCTCCACTACGTCGAGCTGATCGACGGAAATACCTTCCCGCAGAAGAGCCTTCTTGATCGCGTTGGCGGGCTGCGATTGCAGCGTCGAGTCCGGCCCGGCCACCACGCCGTGCGCGCCGATCTCCACCAGCCAGGTCAGCCCCAGCTCGATCGCCTTGTCCTTGTTCATCACCACGACCGCGGCCGCGCCATCGGAGATCTGCGAGGCCGACCCGGCTGTGATGGTGCCGTCCTTGCGGAATGCCGGTTTGAGCCCGGCCAGCGACTCGGCGGTGGTGTTGGCCCGGATGCCCTCGTCCTCGGCGAACTGCAGCGGATCGCCCTTGCGCTGCGGAATGCTCACCGGGACCACCTCGTCGGCGAAAACACCGTCCTTCCATGCCGCGGCGGCCCGTTGATGCGACCGCGCCGCGAACTCGTCTTGCTGGGCGCTGGAGAACTTGTCGACCTCGTTGCGCTGCTCGGTGAGGGCACCCATCGGCTGGTCGGTGAACACGTCGTACAAGCCGTCGTAGGCCATGTGGTCGCGGACCGTGACGTCGCCGTACTTGTAGCCCGAGCGGCTGTCGATCAGCAGGTGCGGGGCCTTGCTCATGGATTCCTGGCCGCCGGCCACCACCACGTCGAACTCGCCGGCCCGAATGAGCTGATCGGCCAGAGCGATGGCGTCGATTCCGGACAGACACATCTTGTTGATGGTCAGGGCCGGCACGTCCCAGCCGATGCCGGCCGCGACGGCGGATTGCCGGGCCGGCATCTGGCCGGCGCCCGCGGTCAGCACCTGGCCCATGATCACGTACTGCACCAACGCGGCCGGGACGTTCGCCTTCTCCAGCGCGCCCTTGATCGCGATGGCGCCCAGATCGCTGGCGCTGTGATCCTTCAGCGAGCCCATCAACTTGCCGACTGGCGTCCGTGCTCCAGCAACGATCACCGATGTCGTCATGACTACCTCCACAGCGTGGTCCAGGGGCCGATCGCCAAGATCGGGAAGGACGGATTCTTCACGATCAGGTTACCGTTACGTGATGACCACCGATCACGTTGACACCCGTCGAGTACTCGGCACCGCTCTGGTGACGGCGGTCGACCACGTCGGCATCGCGGTGCCCGACCTCGACGACGCGATCGCGTGGTACCACGACCACCTCGGCATGATCGTGCTGCACGAGGAAATCAACGACGATCAAGGAATTCGCGAGGCGATGCTCTCGGTGCGCGGCGCCGCGGTCGGTAGCGCTCAGGTTCAACTGATGGCACCCATCGACGACTCGTCGGCGATCGCCAAGTTCCTCGACAAGCGCGGCCCCGGCATCCAGCAGATCGCCTACCGGGTCAGCGACCTCGACGCGCTCACCAGGCGCCTGCGCGACCAGGACATCCGGTTGCTCTACGACGCGCCCCGGCGCGGCACAGCGAACTCGCGGATCAACTTCATCCACCCCAAGGACGCCGGCGGCGTGCTGGTCGAATTGGTCGAGCCTGCCGACGACGCCGTCTAAGACCACTTTCGGGTCGGCGCGCGCGTTGCGCGGTTCGCCCAGCACGGGGTGTGCCAATGCCGTCGATCGTCGAGCGCCGCCTCGCCGCAGTTGGCCAGCCACACCACCACATGGGCTGTGCCTGATCGTATTTCGTGATCGCAGCCTGGGCAGCGATAGGTTTTCAGAGCCCGCGCAGCGGCTATTGACCGCACCTCGTAGTCGTGGCCGCCCGGCCCGGTCTCCACCCGACGCGGAACGGGCAGCGGCGGCGGTGGCTGCTGCCGACGCGCTGAACTGCGGCGCCGAGACATGACCGCAGTCTAGTGAGGCAGCTCAGAACAACCGGAACTCGTCGGAATCCATGCCCCGCATCTTGTCGTAATCTAATGTCAGACAACGAATCCCGCGATCGGTTGCCAAGGTCTTCGCCTGCGGCTTGATCTGCTGGGCCGCAAAGACCCCGCTCACCGGCGCCAGCAGACTGTCCCGGTTGAGCAACTCCAGGTATCGGGTGAGCTGCTCGACTCCATCGATTTCACCACGGCGCTTGATCTCGACCGCGACGCAGCGCCCCTGATCGTCGCGGCACAGTAGGTCGACCGGACCGATCGGCGTCATGTACTCGCGGCGCACCAGCGTGTAGCCGGCTCCGAGCAACTCGACATGCTCGGCGAGCAGCACCTGTAAGTGGGCTTCGACGCCGTCCTTGACCAGCCCCGGGTCGATCCCGAGCTCATGGCTTGAGTCGTGGTCGATCTCCTCGACCGTGATGCGCAGTTGCTCGCCAGCCTTGTTCTGTACCACCCACACCGAGGCGTCACCGGCCTCTTCGGAGAACCAGCACGGCGGGCTCATCCAGTTCAGCGGCTTGTAGGCGCGGTCGTCGGCATGCACGCTCACCGAGCCGTCGGCCTTGAACAGCAGCAGCCGCCGCGCCGAAGGCAAGTGAGCGGTCAGCCGTCCGACGTAATCCACGGTGCAACGAGCGATGACGAGACGCACGCACCACACCTTAAGCGCGAGCCCACTGAGCAACTAGGCTGACGCCACCATGACGGCCAGGCGATCGACCGCGCAGCGACTGGGGCGCGTGTTGGAACGGGTCACCCAGCAGAGCGGTCGACTGCCCGACACTCCGGCCTACGGGTCCTGGCTGCTGGGCAAGGTGTCGGAGAGCCAGTCCCGGCGCCGGGTGCGGATCCAGCTCATCCTGACGGTATTCATCGTCGGAGCGAACGTGATCGGGATCGGCGTCGCGGCGCTGCTGCTGACTGTCGCGTTCCCGAAGCCGAGCGTCTTCAGCGCCGAGTATCTGTGGATCACCTTTGCCGTCACGCCGGCGTATTGTGTCGTCGCACTGGGTCTGGGCACCTATTTGATCACCCGCCGGACCATCGGCGTCCTGCGCTGGTCCATCGAGGAGCGACAACCCACCCCCGACGACGAACGCGCGACGTTCACCGCGCCGTTCTGGCTCGCGCTCGGCGTCCTCGTGCTGTGGGTGATCGGGACCGCTTTGCTGACAACGCTTTACGGTTTGGCCAATAGCACGTTCATTCCGATCGTCGGCTTCTGCGTCAGCGTATGCGGGATCCTGGTGTCCACCGCGTGCTATCTGTTCACCGAGTTCGCGCTGCGACCGGTGGCTGCCCAGGCGCTCGAGGCGGGCGGGCCGCCGCGACGACTGGCGCCCGGGATCATGGGCCGGACGCTGACCGTGTGGCTGCTGGGTTCTGGTGTCCCGATGCTCGGCATCATGGTCACCGCACTGTTGGGTGGCGTGCTGCTGGACAATCTGAGCAAAACCCAGTTGGCGGTCGCGATCTTGGTAATCTCGACTGCCGCAGTAATTTTCGGCTTCGTATTGATGTGGATCCTGGCCTGGCTGACCGCGACACCGGTACGGATGGTTCGTGCTGCACTCAAACGCGTCGAAGACGGCGACCTACGCGGCGATCTGGTGGTGTTCGACGGGACCGAACTCGGGGAGTTGCAGCGCGGATTCAACGCGATGGTCGACGGTCTGCGCGAGCGGGAACGGGTGCGGGATTTGTTCGGGCGCCACGTCGGACGCGAAGTCGCCGCCGCCGCCGAGCGGGACATGCCGCAACTCGGTGGCGAAGAACGCCATGTCGCAGTGGTTTTCGTCGATATCATCGGCTCGACGCAATTGGTGACGAGCCGACCGGCGGCCGAGGTCGTCCAACTGCTCAACCGGTTTTTCGCGGTGATCGTCGAAGAGGTCGACCGTCATCACGGGCTGGTCAACAAATTCGAGGGCGACGCGGTGCTTGCGGTCTTCGGAGCTCCCAACCATCTCGACCGACCCGAGGATCAGGCGCTCAGTGCCGCGCGCGCCATCGCTCGTCGTCTGGACAGCGAAGTACCCGAGATCAAGGCCGGCATCGGGGTCACGGCCGGCAACGCGGTGGCCGGCAATGTCGGCGCCAAGGAAAGATTCGAATACACGGTGATCGGCGAACCGGTCAACGAGGCCGCGCGGCTGTGCGAGCTGGCCAAAAACGAGCCACGCCGGCTACTGGCGTCCTCAGACACCGTCAACGCGTCCAGCGACGACGAGCGGGCCCACTGGTCGCTGGGACACACTGTCACGTTGCGCGGCCACGATCATCCCACCCAACTGGCATCACTCAGCTAGCTCCGGGAGGCTGGGCAATGGCGAACGATCCGGAAATTGCCTCGTGCATAGGATGTCGATGTGGATATCAATGGAGCTAGCGCCGTCGTCAC
>NZ_JBYCLA010000014.1:0-10391 GCF_057473665.1 Mycobacterium sp. TH-M25 | reverse complement strand
GCCCCGACTTGCGCCTGGCCCTGTTGGCCGGGGATCAGCGCACGATCGAACGGGTGCAAGGCCGGCTGCGACTGGGCCCAGGCTGGATCAGCCACCTGTTGCAGGACCTTGCGGTCAGCCTGTGGCGCGACAAGGCGGCCGTCCAGAAGGTGCAGGACGCCGAGACCGTCTACAGCCGCAACCGTGAGCTACTGCGCGCGGCGCTGGCCGATCGGGGGGTGGCCTCGCAGGGCAGGTCCGGACTGAACGTGTGGGTGCCGGTGCCCGACGAAACCACTTCCATCACAAGGCTTTTGAACTCCGGCTGGGCCGCCGCGCCGGGCGCACGGTTCCGGATCGGCACGGCGCCGGGTATGCGGATCACCATCTCGGGGCTGGCCGGCGACGACATCGCGGCACTGGCCGACGGGATCGCCCAGGCCGTGCACTCGGTGGGCCGCGCCAGCATGTGAGTTATCCACAGTTGGCGGTTCATCCACAGGCCTGGGCCCGCGAACGCCGGCCTCGACGGATTTGTCGGGCCGATTCGTACCCTCAAGACATGGGATCAGCGGTCAGCGCCGACGAGGCACGGGAACGGATCAACACCGCTCTCGATGCGATCGACGCTGCCCACGACCTGTTACGCGCGACGCCGTCGGACCTGTCGGGCAACAGGTTTCGCGTCGACGTAGCCGAACGCTTGGAGACGCAGCAGCGCACCAACCGCGGCTTGATGTACCGCATCTTCGCCGAGATCGCCGAGCCGCCAGACGAGGTCGCATCGATCGCGCAAATGCGAGCGATGTTGTGGCGGCGACTGCGGGTCACGCCCAATGAACTCACCCGCCGGTTCAAGCTTGCCGCTCGGATCCGGCCGCGACGGTCGTTGACCGGCGAGACGCTGGGGCCCGAGTTGCCGCACTTGGCAACCGCCGTCGAGCTGGGAAAGGTCGGTGACGACCACATTCGATCGGTATGCCGCGCAATCGATGTGCTGCCGGCACGCGTATCACCCGTCGATGTCGAGGCCGCGGAGCGCACGTTGGTCAAGCACGCAACCAACGTCGACGCGGGACTCGTCGCCAAGCTGGGTGAGCGCATCGCCGATTACCTCAATCCCGACGGTCTGTTCAGCGACGAGGACCGCGCCCGTCGCCGTGGGGTGCGCCTAGGCGCTCAAGGGCCCGATGGGATGTCGCGGCTGTCCGGTTTACTCGACCCCGAAGCCCGCGCGTACTTCGAGGCGATCGAAGCCGCGGTGCGCCCAGGCCGTCACCAGCCTGAGGCAGACTCCGAAGCACGCGATGACCGCACCCCTGCACAGCGCTGCCACGATGCGCTCAAGCTCGGCCTCCGTGCCGCGATCGAATCCGGCGGGCTCGGTGTGCACCGCGGCCACCCGGTCACTGTCGTCGTCACCACGACGCTGGCCGAACTCACCAATGCGGCTGCCGCGCCCGCGAGAACCGGTGGCGGGTCGCGATTACCGATGCGAGATCTCATCCGCATGGCCGCCGACGCAATTCATTACCTCGCTGTTTTCGACGACCACACCGAGCGGCCGCTGTATCTGGGCCGTCAGAAGCGCCTCGCCACACACGACCAGCGACTTATCTGCTACGCCCGCGACCGCGGCTGCACACGCCCGAATTGTCTCGAATCAGGCTATCGCTGCGAAGTTCATCATCCGGACGGCTGGGCCCGCGGGGCCCGCACCGATGCGGACGAGCTTTACTTTTTGTGCGGGCCGGATCATGCAATGGTCAGCCGCGGCGAGGCCCGCACGGTTGTCACCAAGGACGGCCGGCTGGGCTGGACCGACGGCAGCGGCCCGCCGGAAGTCAATCACGCTCACCATCCCGACGAGCTACTCCGCGGCGACCCTGACCCGCCTGAGGAGGCCGCTTAAGTCTCGAATGCGCGCAGACTTCCGTCCAACACCTGCAAGTGCCCGATCGTCCGACCGGTCACCACCGTCGGACTCAACCGTGACAGCTCTGCGACCGCACGCGCGAACTCTTGCGCCGTCGAAACCTCCTCGAATTCGCGGGCGTAGTACGAAAGGCCAGGCGTCATAATCGCTTGGCCCAAGGCATCTCGGGCCTGGTCGACCAGCCGGGCGATGTCGTCGCGGTCGAGCAGGTCTGCGCGGATCGCAACCGCGCGCCCACCGGCCGACTCGATCTCAGCGACGGTCTCCCCGATCGTGCCGGGAAGCCTTTCGTCCCAGACGTTTTCGGTGCGGCCGAGCCCGCGACTGGCGCCAGTGACGATCGCGGCGCGGCCATCGAGTCGTCCCGTCACCGCCCCGACCCTACATCGCGGGTGACGCCGTGCACGAGGATTGCGGCCGCCTGGTTCACCCATGAGTCGTCGAGCGGTCCGTCGGGACTCAGCAGCACTCGCAACAGCGTCGACCCGCCGATCAGCTCGATCAACCGATCCGGGTCGACATCTGGATGCACCTCACCCCGGTCGACCGCTTCGCTCAGTCGCGTCCGTACTGCCGTGAACAGACCCGCGAACCGCGACATCACCCGGGCGTTCAACTCGGGGTCGGCGCTCATGTCGGCGATCAGACCGGGCAGCGCGGCACGGACCACCGGAGTGGTGAAGACGTCGCGCGCCGCCGCGATCATCGCCCGCAGTTCAGCGGCCATCCCCCGGGTCGGGCCCACCAGCGCCGTCGGCGCCACCGGGAACGCCGCCTCGTGCACCAGCTCGGCCTTGCTCGACCACCGGCGATACAGCGCCGTCTTCGTCGTGCCGGCACGCTCCGCGACCGCGGCCAAGGTCAGATTCGAATAGCCGATTTGCACAAGCAGATCCGCGGTCGCCGTCAATATGGCAGCGTCGATACGCGGGTCCCGCGGCCGCCCGGCGCCCGCGGCCTTGTCAACTGCGGATGGGTCTGCTTTCATAACGCTACCCACCGTATCGTAATTGCCTCACGAAGGAGGCGCTCTGTGCCACACGAACCTGTCCTCGATCAAGTCGACAAGCTCCAGCGGTCCAGCCGCGACGTTACGACGCTGCCCGCGGTGATGTCGCGGTGGTTGTCGACGGTGCTCCCGGGCGGCGCTGCGCCGGAGATCACCGTGGAGAGCGGTATCGACTCCACCGGCATGTCGTCGGAGACGATCATCGTGACCGCACGTTGGGATCAGGACGGCACGCCGGTCAGCCAGAAGCTGGTGACCCGAGTGGCGCCCTCCGCCGAGGATGTCCAGGTGTTCCCGACGTATCGGCTTGACCACCAATACGAGGTGATCCGCACGGTCGGCGAGCTGACCGACGTCCCCGTGCCCCGAGTGCGCTGGCTGGAAAAGACGGGCGAGGTACTCGGCACGCCGTTCTTCGTAATGGACTACGTCGACGGCGAGGTGCCGCCGGACGTCATGCCCTACACCTTCGGCGGCAACTGGTTGGCCGACGCCCCCGCCGAGCGCCAGCGTGAACTGCAGGACGCGACGGTCTCGGTGCTGGCATCGTTACATTCAATTCCAGATGCCGAGAGTACTTTTGGCTTCCTGGCTGATGGACAGACTGGCGATACCGCGCTGCGTAAGCACGTCAACTGGGTCCGGTCGTGGTACGACTTCGCGGTGCCCGACATCGGCCGATCCCCGCTGCTGGAACGCACATTCACCTGGCTGGAGAACAACTGGCCCGAGGACACGGCGGCGAGTGAACCCGTGCTGCTGTGGGGCGACGCCCGAGTGGGCAACGTGCTCTACCGCGACTTTAAACCCGTGGCGGTGCTGGACTGGGAGATGGTGACGCTGGGGCCGCGCGAGCTCGACGTTGCGTGGATGATTTTCGCGCACCTGGTCTTTCAAGAACTCGCTGGCCTCGCGGGTTTGGAAGGCCTGCCCGGGGTGATGCGCGAAGACGACGTCCGCGCCACTTACCAATCGCTCACCGGCATCGAAATCGGCGATCTGCACTGGTTTTACGTTTACTCCGGGGTGATGTGGGCCTGCGTCTTCATGCGCACCGGCGCGCGACGGGTGCACTTCGGCGAGACCGAAAAGCCCGACGACGTCGAGTCGCTGTTCTACCACTCGGGACTGATGCGAAGGTTAATCGGTGAGGGCCTCATCGGAGAGGATCAGTAATGCCCCATGCACTCGGACCGCTCGACGAGTTCCCGGTTCACCAAGTCCCCCAACCCATCGCCTGGCCGGGTTCCTCGGACCGCAACTTCTACGATCGCTCCTACTTCAACGCCCACGACCGCACCGGGGACATCTTCGTCATCAGCGGCATCGGCTACTACCCCAACCTCGGGGTCAAAGACGCGTTCCTGCTCATCCGCCGCGGCGACACCCAGACCGCGGTGCACCTGTCCGATGCCATCGACTCCGACCGGCTCAACCAGCACGTCAACGGCTACCGCGTCAAGGTGATCGATCCGCTACACAAGCTGCGCATCACTCTCGACGAAACCGAAGGCATCGCAGCCGATCTCACCTGGGAAGGCTTGTTCGACGTCGTCCAGGAGCAACCGCACCTGATGCGCTCCGGTAACCAGGTGACCCTGGACGCGCAGCGCTTCGCCCAACTCGGCAGCTGGAGCGGTCGGATCATGTTGGACGGCAAGGAGATTCCCGTCGATCCAGCGACCTGGATCGGCAGCCGCGACCGGTCCTGGGGCATCCGCCCGATCGGCGAGCCCGAGCCGGCGGGACGGCCCGCCGACCCACCGTTCGAAGGCATGTGGTGGCTCTACGTGCCGATCGCCTTCGAGGACTTCGCGATCGTGCTGATCATCCAGGAGGAGCCCGACGGGTTCCGTTCGCTCAACGACTGCACCCGAATCTGGCGCGACGGCCGCGTCGAACAACTCGGCTGGCCGCGGGTCAAGATTCACTACCGGTCCGGCACGCGTATTCCGACCGGCGCGACGATCGACGCGACCAGGCCCGACGGCACGCCGGTTCATGTCGACGTCGAGTCCAAACTGCCGGTGCCGATTCACGTCGGCGGCGGATATGGCGGCGACTCCGATTGGCTGCATGGCATGTGGAAAGGCGAGAAGTTCACCGAACGGCTGACCTACGACATGACCGATCCGGCGATCATCGGCCGGTCAGGCTTCGGCGTCATCGACCATGTCGGGCGCGCCGTGTGCCGCGACGGCGACGGCGAACCGGTCGAGGGCTGGGGCCTCTACGAGCACGGCGCGCTCGGGCGGCACGACCCGTCCGGCTTCAAAGACTGGTTGACGGTTGCGCCTTAACGTAATTCGTCGATGATCGCCGACAGGGTCTGCAACCCGAGCGGAGCCGCTTGGTAGAGGCAGACAGTATCGGCGACACCGTCGACCCGGTCCCCGACGTGTCGGGCCACCTCGGCGGGTGTACCGCAGGCGGCGATGGTGTGCAGCATCTCGTCGTCGATGAGCCCACCCATCTCCGCCCAGCGGCCCTGCTTGGACAGCGTGTTCAGTGCGGGCTGCAAATCCTGCCAGCCGTGGGCGGCCAGCACCGGCCGATACGCCGGCGTCGATCCGTAGAACGCCAGCAGCGCCCGCGTCCGCGCGTGCGCTGCTTCGATTTCGGCGTCGGTGTCACCAGACGAGACGATGATCTCGGGCAGCACGGTCAGGTCGTCGGCCTGCCGGTGCGACGCTACCAGCGCGTCACGCACGACCGGCATGGTGTGCTCGTGCAGAAAACGCTTCGAACCGAACGGCATCACCAGCAGTCCGTCGGCGTGCTGCGCGACGGCACGGGTCAGCAGCGGGCCGAGCGCACCGACGTAGATCGGTGGTGGTCCAAAAGGGTTCGGCCCCGGGTTGAAGGTCGGAGTCATCAAGGTGTGCCGGTAGTAGTCGCCGCGGAAGTCCAACCGCTGCCCGGAGTTCCACGCCGCGAATATCGCCCGCAGCGCCGCGATGAGTTCGGTCATCCGGGCCACCGGCTTGTCGAACTCGGCGCCGAACCGCTTCTCGATCTGCGCGCGGATCTGCGTGCCCAACCCGAGTGTGAACCGGCCGGAGCTCAGCAACTGGTGGTCGTTGGCCTGATGGGCCAGGTGAATCGGATTGCGCGGGAACGCAATCGCCACGTTGGTCATCAAGTTCAGCCCCGGCACAGTTGCGGCCAGCGTCAACGGCGCGAACACGTCATGCGGGCCTTCGAAGGTGGCGACACCCGCGGCACCGGCGTCGCGAAGCTCCCGAGCGCGCTCTGCCGCGTCGGCCAGGCCGTATAAAGCTGCGAAGACTTTCACCGGGCCTGACATTACGCAGCATCGATGGGGTTGACTGAAAGGCATGCCCGATACCACCTGGACCGCAGACGTCGTCGTCGTGGGCGCCGGTTTCGCCGGGCTCACCGCTGCCCGCGAACTGGTCCGATTTGGCCACGAGGTGCTGGTGCTGGAGGGCCGCGGCCGCGTCGGCGGGCGGTCCTACACCGGTCAGATCGCCGGGGTCCCGGTGGACATGGGCGGCACTTTTGTGGGGCCCACCCAAGACGCCGTGCTCGAATTGGCCGCAGACCTGGGCATCGCGACCGTTCCGACGTACCACGACGGCGCCAATCTGATTCGCTGGCGCGGCGCGGTGCGTTCCTACAGCGGCACCATCCCGCGGCTGTCGTTGGCCGGCCTACTCGATCTCGGCCGGGTGCGTTGGCAATTCGAGCGCATCTCGAAGAGCGTGTCGCTGGCCGAGCCGTGGACAGCACGACGCTCCGCCCGGCTGGACAGCCAGTCGCTGGGCCAGTGGTTGCGATCGGTGCGGGCCGGCGCCACCACGCGTGACCTGCTGGCGATCATGGCGCGGGTGACGTGGGGCTGCGAGCCCGACGACGTGTCGATGCTGCACGCGGCCCGCTACGCCCGGGCCGCCGGTGGCCTGGACCGGATGCTCGACGTCGAAAATGGCGCCCAGCAGGACCGGTTCGCGGCCGGCACCCAGCATATCGCCGAGACCGCGGCGGCCGAACTCGGTGATCGCGTCGTGCTGCACGCCGCTGTCCAACGCATCGACTGCCACGCCGACGGGGTAGCGGTTACCAGCGAAAAAGGCTGCGCTGATGCAAAATTCGTCATCGTCGCCGTTCCGCCCGAGCATTGGAACGTCATCGAATTCCATCCGGCGCTGCCCGCCGAGCACCGACAGTTACCGACGCATTGGCCGCTGGGCCGGCTCAGCAAGGCCTACGCCGCCTACCCTTACCCGTTCTGGCGCGCGAAGGGCTTTTCCGGCGAATCGCTGTCCGACACCGGCCCGGTGTTCATCACCTTCGACGTCAGCCCCGCACCCGACGGTCCAGGGATTCTGCTGGGTTTCGTCGACTCCCGCAGCTTCGATGCGCTGCCGAGCGACCGGCGACGCGAGCGCGCACTGGAGTGCTTCGCGACGATCTTCGGAGACGAGGCCCGCACGCCGATCGACTATGTCGAACACCGTTGGGGTGCTGAAGAATTCGCACCTGGCGGCCCGACGGCCGCAGTGCCGCCAGGTTCGTGGACACGCTTCGGACCGATGCTGCGGCACCCGGTCGGACCCATCCACTGGGCCGGTACCGAGACCGCCGACGAGTGGACCGGCTTCCTCGATGGGGCTGTGCGTTCTGGCCTGCGAGCCGCCGCCGAGGTTGCTGCCCGCCTCTGAGTACATCGCCTACTGAGTAAATCGCCTACTGGGCGTATTGCCTACTGGGCGCGCCGCAGCCGCACTGAGTCGGCCAGCCCGCGCAGTTCCCGGTTGATCTCGAGCGGCCGTTCCAGCATCGAGCAGTGGCCACCGGGCAACTCGACCAGACCCACCAGGTCCGGTGCCGCGGCGGCGATCCGGCGAGACTGAACCAGCGGTGTCAGGCGGTCGCGCTGACTACCGATGACCAGCGTCGGCACGGTCAAACCGGTCAGGTCGATGTGGCGGCGCCCCATCGCCTCCACAAGGGCCTTGCCGCAGCCGCCCCGGCCGGCCGGCGACGTGGCCCTGAACAATTCGAAGATCAGCGATGCGACCGCGCGGTCTGCGTCGGCACCGACCGCCAGCATCGACACCACCTCCCGACTGGCCCGCTGCACGCCGGGGGGAACCGTGAGCGAACCGAAAATGCTGATCAGCGCGCGCCCACCCAAAATCCGCGCCGCAGCAAACGGCGGTGGCACCGGCAGCAGTCGCACCTCACGCAGCAAGTCACCGGTCGTGGTGTTGATCAGCGCGACCGCGTCCGCCCGGGCCGCGACCTTTTGCCGGTAGTGGTCTGACCAGGCGGCAATTGCCATGCCGCCCATGGAATGTCCGGCGAGAACGGCGCGCTCCCCCGGCGCCAATGTGGCATCGAGCACCGCGTCGACGTCGGCGGCCAGGTGGCTGAGGCTGTAGTTGCCGCGGCGCGGAAGCCCGCTCCGACCATGACCTCGATGGTCGAACGCGATCACCCGGTAATCGTTGGCCAGGTCCGCGATCTGGTAGGCCCACGCCCGAATCGCGCAGGTGATGCCGTGCGCGAGAACGATCGGATAGCCGTCTTTGGGACCGAATACCTCAGTGTGCAGGCGAGTTCCGTCTGCCGAGCGAACCTGCATAGTGCGACTCGGCGGCAACGCCGCAGTCAGGGAATGCGGCGCGGCCGCCGTTCGCGAAGACCTCATTGCACTCCCCTCACGTGCGGCCACGTCGCCGCGCGAGGTGAGCCTATCGGAGCGGGCGGCCCGATGTCGGTCAAATTTGACTGTGCCGATATTTTTCCGGTTCAGCGCGGATGAAGCCTGTAGTTCAGCCGCACCTCGCCGGCGGTATGCCGGCTGCTGCCGAGCGCAACAGAGAGTCGATTTTGAAACGTCGCGGTGTACGACCGCCATAGACTCTCACCAACGGGCTCAATCGGGACGACGTCGAATCACAGAGCGGAGAAAACATGAGCACCATCGAAGCGGATACAGCGGCGCAGACCCCGTCCGCGCAGGAGTCGCAGCGGACGTTCGACAGCGACGTAGCCGCAACCCAGGCTTATTTCGACAGCCCTCGCTTCGACGGAATCACCCGCCTCTACTCCGCGCGCCAGGTCGTCGAGCAGCGCGGCACCATTCCGTCGGACTACATCGTCGCGCGGGAGGCCGCCGAGGCCTTCTATCCGCGGCTGCGCGAACTGTTTGCCCAGACAAAGAGCATCACCACGTTCGGCCCGTACTCGCCCGGCCAGGCCGTGACGATGAAGCGGATGGGCATCGAGGGCATCTACCTCGGCGGATGGGCGACCTCGGCCAAGGGTTCGATCAGCGAGGATCCCGGACCCGACCTGGCCAGCTACCCGCTGTCGCAGGTGCCCGACGAAGCTGCCGGCTTGGTCCGCGCGCTGCTGACCGCCGACCGCAACCAGCAGTATCTGCGCCTGCGGATGAGCGAGGAACAGCGGAAGAGGACGCCCGCGGTCGACTACCGGCCGTTTATCATCGCCGACGCCGACACCGGCCACGGCGGCGACCCGCATGTGCGCAACCTGGTCAAACGATTCGTCGAGGCCGGTGTGCCCGGATATCACATCGAAGACCAGCGGCCCGGAACCAAGAAGTGTGGGCACCAGGGCGGCAAGGTTCTGGTGCCGTCGGATGAGCAGATCAAGCGCCTCAACACTGCCCGCTTCCAGCTCGACATCATGCGGGTGCCCGGCATCATCGTGGCCCGCACCGACGCCGAGGCGGCCAACCTGCTCGACAGCCGCGCCGACGAGCGCGACCAGCCGTTCCTGCTGGGCACCACGAACCTGAAGATCCCGTCGTACAAGTCCTGTTTCCTGGCGATGGTCCGCCGCTTCTACGAGTCCGGGTTCAAAGAACTCAACGGCCACCTGCTCTATGCACTGCCCGAAGGCGAATACGCCGCCGCCGATTCGTGGCTGGAACGCAATGGCATCGTGGAGCTCATCACGAAGGCGGCCGCGTCGCCCGACCACGCGCAGGAGTCTGTCGACGCTGTGTTCGATGAGATCGAGTCGAAGTTCGTCGACGCGTGGCAACTCGACGCCGGATTGCTGACCTACGGCGAGGCGGTCGCAGAGTTGCTCGAATTCGCGGAGAGCGAAGGCGATTCCAAGCAGATGAGCGCCGATGAGTGGCGTAAGTTCGCCCATCGCGCGCCGCTCTACACCGCGCAGCAGAAGGCAAAGGAGCTGGGTGTCAACGTCGCGTGGGACTGCGAGTTGGCCAAGACACCGGAGGGCTACTACCAGATTCGCGGCGGCATTCCGTATGCGATCGCAAAATCGCTTGCGGCGGCTCCATTTGCCGACCTGCTCTGGATGGAGACCAAGACGGCGGACCTGGTTGACGCCCGCGAGTTCGCCGACGCGATCCACGCCGTTTACCCCGACCAGATGCTGGCGTATAACCTCTCGCCGTCGTTCAACTGGTACACCACCGGTATGACCGACGACGAGATGCGA
>NZ_JBYCLA010000013.1:0-13773 GCF_057473665.1 Mycobacterium sp. TH-M25 | reverse complement strand
ACAGCGATCACAAGACCTCCTATGACCGCGTGCGCGCCGCCTCCGACGCAACTGGCCGCGCGGTGGGTGTGCTGGCCGATCTGCAGGGTCCCAAGATCCGGCTCGGGCGCTTCGCCGACGGGCCGACCTACTGGGCCGACGGCGAAACCGTGCGGATCACCGTCGCGGACTGTGAAGGCAACCACGACCGCGTATCGACTACCTACAAACAGCTGGCCAAGGATGCGTTACGCGGCGACCGAGTCCTGGTCGACGACGGCAATGTCGGTTTGGTGGTCGACCACATCGACGGCGACGACGTGGTGTGCATCGTCACCGAAGGCGGTCCGGTCAGCAACAACAAGGGAATGTCGCTGCCCGGCATGAGCGTCTCGGCGCCTGCCTTGTCGGAGAAAGACATCGACGATCTCGAGTTTGCGATGCACCTTGGCGTCGACATGGTGGCGCTGTCGTTCGTCCGCTCTCCGTCGGACGTCGAGTTGGTGCATGAGGTGATGGATCGCGTTGGTCGGCGGGTGCCGGTGATCGCGAAGCTGGAGAAGCCCGAGGCAATCGACAATCTCGAAGCGGTCGTGCTGGCTTTCGACGCGGTGATGGTCGCCCGCGGCGATCTCGGCGTGGAGTTGCCGTTGGAAGAGGTGCCGCTGGTTCAAAAGCGTGCCATCCAGATGGCAAGGGAGAACGCCAAACCCGTGATCGTGGCGACTCAGATGCTCGAATCGATGATCGAGCATTCGCGGCCGACACGGGCGGAGGCATCCGACGTGGCCAACGCCGTGCTCGACGGCGCCGACGCGGTGATGCTGTCCGGCGAGACGTCAGTGGGCAAGTATCCGTTGGCGGCGGTCCAGACGATGGCCCGGATCATCTGCGCAGTGGAAGAGAATTCGACCGCCGCGCCGCCGTTGACGCATGTACCGCGGACCAAGCGCGGCGTGATCAGCTACGCCGCCCGCGACATCGGCGAACGGCTGGACGCCAAGGCGCTGGTTGCCTTCACCCAATCCGGCGATACGGTTCGTCGGCTTGCGCGACTGCACACGCCGTTGCCGCTGCTGGCCTTCACTCCGCTGCCCGAAGTTCGCAGCCAGCTGTCGATGACATGGGGCACCGAGACGTTCATCGTCGGAATCATGCAGACCACCGACGGCATGATTCGCCAGGTCGACAAATCGCTGCTGTCGCTCGGCCGCTACAAGCGCGGCGACACGGTGGTGATCGTCGCGGGCGCACCGCCGGGCACCGTCGGATCGACCAACATGATTCATGTGCACCGCATTGGCGAAGACGACGTCTGACCGAGACGGACCGTTAGGCCGTTAGGCTAAGCCCGGTGTCTGACTTCGACGAGTTGATAGAGGTGCTGGACCTGCACCACGAGGGCGACGACGTCTTCGTGGGAGCACACCCGAGCAAGAATCCGCCGCGGACATTCGGCGGTCTGATGATGGCGCAGTCGTTCGTGGCGGCCAGCCGCACGCGGGCCCGCAACCTACCGCCCAACGCGCTGTCGGCACACTTCATCAACGGTGGCGACCCTGCC
Source organism: Mycobacterium sp. TH-M25 (assembly GCF_057473665.1). NCBI lineage: Bacteria > Bacillati > Actinomycetota > Actinomycetes > Mycobacteriales > Mycobacteriaceae > Mycobacterium > Mycobacterium sp. TH-M25. The sequence continues at coordinate 12,230 of NZ_JBYCLA010000013.1, read as the reverse complement.
AAGGACATGCGGTTCCAGGTGATCCGGCTACGCGACGAGCGCCGCTTCGCGAACCGTCGTGTCGACGTGACGCAGGACGGCATGCTGCTGGCGACAGTGATGATTTCCTACCTTGCCGGCGGCAGCGGTCTGGAGCATCACGTCGAGCCACCCGACGTCGCCGATCCCGAGGACGTGCCCACGCTGCCGGAGCGGCTCCGTGGCTACGAGCACCGGGTGCCGCTGTTCGTCAATGCATTGCAGCCCATCGAATGGCGGTACACCAACGAGCCGTCCTGGGTGATGCGCGAGAACGGCAATAAGCTTGCCCACAACAGGGTGTGGGTCAAGGCCGACGGGGAGCTGCCGAGCGATCCGGTCCTGCACATCGCGACCATGCTGTAGTCCTCGGACACCACAGTGCTCGATTCGATCATTACGACACATGGACTTTCGTGGGGATATGACCGCATTTTCGCGGCGACGGTAAATCATTCGGTCTGGTTTCACCGTCAGGTGAACTTCAACGAGTGGCACCTGTATTCGACGTCGTCGCCGGTTGCGGCGGATTCGCGCGGCCTTGGTACCGGCTATTTCTTCGACCGCTCTCGGAGGCCGGTAGCCACCGTGGTGCAAGAAGGCCTGGTGAAGTACTTTCCGGACAGCCGGTAAAGCTTTGGCGCAGAACGACTCTAGCGCGTCGATGCCGGAGTCAACGAGACATGCAGACGGTCTTGCACGCTGTGTCGGAACTGATCCGCGCACTGCTGTTCTGCGGCTGGGTTGTTGCCGGCTTTCTGCATGCAGGCGATGTAGTCGCCGCCACGGACGTCCTTCCAGACGGCCATCCAGATGGCGATGAACGCCACGCCGACGACGATCGCCAAAGCGCCCAGCACAATGCCTGCGATGGCGACCCCGTCATTGTTGGCGGTCCCGCGCTTGGCCCGGCCGTGCCCGACGGCACCGGCGACGACGGCGATGGCGCCCAACGCGATGGGAGCGAATACCGTTGCGACAGCAAGCAAGCCGACAACGGCCAGCACCAGTGCGGCGACCCCCAAGCCGTTCCTCGGCGCGACCGGCGGCGGGGGCGGGGGATAGCCGGGTGGGTACGGATACAGCGGCCCGGTGTGCGGTACTTCCGCGGGGTTCTCCCGTCGAACCGGCTGATCCGACGATCCGGTCATCGCTCGCTCTCTCACTCAACCGTCATGGGCGACTGCCCTCAACGCTACCCGCTGGTACCGATCGCCAGGTTCGGGCATTGAAAGCCGACCGGCACGTGGTGGGTAGCCACTACGACTGTCCGCTCCGGGGCGATCAGGCCACCGGCGGGGTTCAACAGTTGGCCGAGAATCGTGTCGGCGGAATCGGCGTCCACATGCTCGGTGGGCTCGTCGAGCAGCACAATCGGTGCGGGCGAGATGAGCACCCGGGCGAGCAGCAGCCTCCGGCGCTGACCGGCCGACAAGGCCCGCGCGCCGCCAGACATTACTGTGTCAAGTCCGTCCGGTAGCCCCGCCAGCCACTCATCCAGGCCGACCTGTCTGAGCGCGTCGAGCACTGGCCGATCCGGGCAATCGCCGCGCGCGACCAACAGGTTGTCCCGGACGGTCGTCGCGAAGATGTGCGCGTCTTCTGCGAAAAATACTATCGCGCTACGGATTTCGGTTTCTTCGCGAAGCCGCAACGGTGTTCCGTTCAACGTGACCTGGCCGTGCAACGGTTCGAGCAGACCTGCCAGGGTCATCAGCAGTGTCGTCTTGCCGGCGCCGCTGGGGCCGGTGATCGCGAGCCTGGCACCCGGCGGCAGATCGACCGTCACGGCGACGGGGGAGTGGCGACTCCGATGTCCCACCACCAGGTCGGCGCTGGTCAAGTGTCCAGTCGACGGCCCCGCCGGACGTGCGGCCACCGCGGCGACCGGCAACGCGTCGCCGCTGGGGTTCAGCTCAAGCAGACGGCGGGCCGCCAACCGGGAACGCGTCAACTGGACGGCCGCGGGCGATAGCGAGGTCGACGCCTCGAACGCCGAGAGCGGCACAAGCATCAGGACCGCGAGCGTCGTCGGCGCCAGTGAGCCGGCCATACCGATCCCTGCCACCGCGGTTCCGACCACACTGACGCCGATCGCCGCGGTGGTCATCGCTTCGGCGAACGCCGCCGGCCGGGCCGCGACGTCGATGACCTCGCCCCAACGGCGCTGACGCCGTTGCGAATCCCGGACGATATCGCTCAACCTGCCGGCCACTCGAAGCTGGTCCGCATACTCGAGGGCCAGCATCGCTGATACGTCGCGAGCGCAATGTTGTTCGTGTGCAATTTCTTCCTGAGCCGAAGCCGCTTTCGCGGCCAGCAAGGGCGCAACGACGTCAGCGGCCAACAAGCATGCGGCCATGATCGCACCGGCCAACGGCGAGATCACGCCGACGGTCACGACCGCCGCCACAGCGAGCACAGCGGCGACACTGAACGGCAGCAACGAGCGGACCAGCACGTCGGCCAACTGGTCGACATCGGCGCCGAATCGCGTAACCAACTCACCGCTGTGCAATTGAGCGGCAAGTTCGGCAGGACCATGCGCCAGTCGGTGGTAGACCAGCGTGCGGGCATGGCCGCCGGCACGCAATGCGGTGTCGTGACTGACCAGCCGCTCGCAATAGTGCAGCACACCACGGGAGATCGCGAAAGTTCGGACCGCGACCACAGCGATCGACAGGTCCAGTATCGGCGGCATTTGCCACGCACGGGTGATCAACCAGGCCGAGAGCCCCGCCAACGCCAACGCGCTGCCCTGCGACAGCGCGCCGAGCGTAATCGCCAACAGCAGGCGGGGAATTCGCGGCTGCAGCAGGCGCACCGCAGCGAGCAGCGGATCAGACGTGAACACGAGCGATGTCACCGGTCCCGGTCACCTCGACTATGCGGTCGGCGATGCCGACGACTGACTCCCGGTGGCCGACCAGGATCACGGTGGCGCCGGTCCGGGCCCGGTCCACGACAGCCCGCAGAACCCGGGCCTCGGTCGCGGCGTCCAGGTGGGCGGTGGGTTCGTCGAGCAACAGCAGCGGCGCCGGCGACCCGAGTGCTCGAGCCAGGCCGAGGCGCTGCCGCTGCCCGAGTGAAAGTCCCACGCCGCCGCTTCCGATGACCGTGTCGAACCCGTCTGGCAGATCGCTGAGCACGCTGTCGAATCCTGCTGTCGCGCATGCACGTTCGATATCGTCGAGCGCGCCGAACACCGACAGGTTGTCAGCGACGGTGCCTGGGATCAGAACGGGGCGCTGCGGCAGCCAAGACAGCTGCCGCCACCACGCGGTCGGTTCGAGTTCGGTCGTGGAGATCCCGGCCACGGTGACCGCACCGGTGGCCGCGGTGATTCCAGCCACGACCTGAAGCGTCGTGCTCTTTCCCGCGCCGTTCGCACCGGTGAGCACGGTCACCTGACCCGGACGAATCACCGCGCTGAGTCCTCGGGGGCACAACCCGTCTCGACCTGCGACGCTCAGATTCTCGAGAACGATCACCGCACCCCGCGCCGCGACGGTACGGGTACCCCGCGCGGCGGGGGCGGCACCCTCGATCAGCGCGAACGCCCTGTCGGCCGCGGCCCGGCCGTCCTGTGCGGCATGGAATTCCACGCCGATGCGTCGCAATGGCCGGTAGACATCAGGCGCAAGCAGCAGCACGGTCAACCCAGTGGTCAGAGTGATCTGGCCGAAGACCAGCCGCATTCCGATGCCGACCGCGATCATGGCGACGCTCAAGGTGGCGAGAAGTTCCAGCACAAGCGCCGACAGAAACGCGATCTTCAGCGAAGCCATGGTCGAACGTCGTTGCACCGCAGATAGGTCGGCGATACGCCGTTCTGGTCCGGCAGCACGCCCGAGCGCACGTAGCGTCGGAATTCCTGCGATCAGGTCCAGTAACCGGGCCTGCAACGTAGCGATCGCATCGAGCGCGGCCGCGGACCGCTCGGCCGTCGCCAGCCCGATCAGCACCATGAAGACCGGGATCAACGGCAACGTGATCACAACGATCACCGCCGACCGCACGTCGTACAGACCAACCACCACTGCGCTGGCCGGGGTGAGGATCACCGCGAGCACCAGCGCGGGCAGGTACGAAGTGAAATATGGGCGCAGCGCGTCGAGTCCACGGGTGACCACCGCGGCGGCGGCGTCGCGGTGCGCCGCCAAGTGCCTCGGCGGATAGGCGGTCACGGCGGTCAGAACCTGGCCGCTGAGGTCGGCGATCGCGGCGCTGGCTCCCCGTTGGCCGAGGCGGGCCTGTAGCCAGTGCGTCACCGAGCGCACCGACCACACCGCGGCGAGAACGGCCAACAACGGTGCCCATCTTTCGACGCTGCGCGCGGACGGATCGGTGATCACCCGGGACACGATGTGCCCCAATAGAATTGCTGATCCGGTGGCGCACCCGGAAATGACGGCACCGCAAATTGTTGTCGCGACTAGAAATTGGCGAAGTGCCGGTGATGTTCGCCAGAGCCGGGGATCCAACGGTCCCCGGCTGCTCGCGCTCAGCTCGCCCGCCTCGCCAGCCCTATGGAAGGCGGTATGTGGTCAGCCGAGATCCGTTGCCGGAAAACCCAATACGTCCAGCCCTGGTAGATCACGGTGAACGGCGCCATGACTGCGGTCACCCAGGTCATGATTTTGAGGGTATACGGGGTTGACGACGCGTTGTAGATCGTCACGTTCCACTGCTTGTTCAGCGTCGAGGGCACCAGGTTCGGGTAGAGCGCGCCGAACAACAGAACGACGACTGCCGCCACGACCAGTGCGGTGCACGTAAACGCCCAGCCGTCGGACACGCGACGCCATACCAGCGCGACAGCAGTCAATTGGGCAACCACTGCGACCCCCAGTACCAACCATGTCCACTGCTTGCCGTGAGCCAGTTGCGTCCACAGCCCGAACGCCGCGACCAGTCCGGTTACCGGCAGCGCCAGGTACTTACCGAAGCGGTGGGCGTCATCGCGGATGGCCCCCGCTGTTTTCAGGCTGACGAAAACCGCGCCGTAGAACAGGAAAAGGCCCGCGGTGGCCAGGCCGCCCAGCAGCGTGTAGGCGTTGAGGACGTCGCCGATCGACAAAGCGACCTGTCCGTCGGCATCAACCGGGAGCCCGCGCACCAAGATCGCGAAAGCCACGCCCCACAGCACAGCCGGCAGCCACGAACCCGTGGCGATTCCGATGTCTGCCCACCGGCGCCACCTGGGGTCGTCGACCTTCCCGCGCCATTCGATGGCGACCGACCGCACGATCATGCCAACCACGATGGCCAGCAGTGGCAGATACAGCGTCGAGAACACGGTGGCGTACCAGCCGGGGAATGCCGCGAACATCGCTGCGCCAGCGGTGATCAGCCAGACCTCGTTGCCGTCCCAGACCGGTCCGATCGTGTTGAGCGCGGCGCGACGATGAGGTTCTGCGTCACCGGCACTGACGCGGGCGAAGGGCGCCATCAGCATCCCCACACCGAAGTCAAAGCCTTCGAGAATGAAGAAGCCGAGGAACAGTAGCCCGATGATGCCGAACCACAACTCTTGCAATCCCATTCGTCAGCTCCCTTGGTCAGCAGGCTTTAGTAGGCGAAGGACAGGGGTGCCACTTCTTCGGTGCTGGGTGGTTGCGGCGGAGCCGGTTCTGCGTCGTGCTCCAGGGGCCCTTCGACGATGTACCGCTTGAGTAGCCAGAACCAGATCACCGCCAGAGCTGCGTAGATCAGCGTGAAGGTGACCAGCGAGGTGACGACGACGCCCGAGGCGTGGTGTGAGACCGCTTCGTGCACGGTGAAGCGCAGCCGGGGGTCGCCGGTCGGATTGGGCGCGACAATCCAGGGCTGACGCCCCATTTCGGTGAATACCCAGCCGGCGATGTTGGCCAGAAACGGCGTGGGGATGGCCAGCAGCGCGAACCGGGCAAACCAGCGCTGGTTCGCGATGTATCCGCCGCGTGTCAGCCACAATGCGGCCAGCGCGAACAGCACCGGAATCGCCAGCAATCCGATCATCATCCGAAACGACCAGTAGGTGACGAACAGGTTCGGCCGGTAGTCGCCGGGCCCGAAGCGCTGCTGGTATTCGCGTTGCAGGTCGTTCACCCCTTGCAGCGTCACGCCGCTGAACCGGCCTTCGGCCAAAAACGGCAATGCGTACTGCAGCTTGATCAACGGGGTGACGTGCTGGCAGTCGTTGTGCGTGCCGATGGTCAACACGGAGAAGTCGGGGTCGGTGGCAGTGTCGCACAGTGTTTCCGCCGATGCCATCTTCATCGGCTGCTGGCGGAACATGAGCTTGCCTTGTGCGTCGCCGGTGAACAACAACGCGACCGCGGCGGCCGGCACGACGAAACATCCGAGGATGGCAGCCGGGCGATACATCGTGCGGGCATCGTTGTCGTCTTTGCCGCGGACCATCCACCACCCGCTGACCGCGGCAACGAACGTGGCCGCTGTCAGCAATCCGCCGGTGAAAGCGTGCAAAAACGCTTGCTGGGCGGTGTTGTTGGTCAGCAACGCCACGATGCTGGTCAGCTCGGCCCGTCCGGTTTTCGGGTTGTAGTGGGCGCCGACCGGGTGCTGCATGAAGGAATTCGCGGCGATGATGAAAAACGCGGACGCCTGGACGGCGATCGCAACGATCCAGATGCAGGCCAGGTGCACCAGGCGGGGTAGCCGGGTCCAGCCGAAGATCCACAACCCGAGGAAGGTGGATTCGAAGAAGAACGCGGCCAGACCCTCCATCGCCAGTGGTGCGCCGAAGACGTCGCCGACGTAGCGGGAGTACTCGCTCCAATTCATCCCGAATTGGAACTCCTGCACGATCCCGGTCGCCACCCCGATCGCGAAGTTGATCAAGAACAACTTGCCGAAGAACTTGGTGAGCCGATACCAGGCCACGTTGTCGGTGACCAGCCATGCCGTCTGCATGACGGCGATCAGCGGCGCCAAACCTATGGTCAGGGGCACGAAGATGAAGTGATAGACGGTGGTGATGCCGAACTGCCACCGCGATACATCGACAACGTTCATCTGTCATCTCCTGGACGACTGGGCCGAGTTGCTACGACGCAGTGTAGTAGATGGCTGTGACGTCTGTGATCAGAGTGTGCGCCTTAACACAGGTCGTCAAGAGGCCTTTGGCAATCCTTCCGCCAGCGCCTTCTCCATCTTGCGCGTGGCGCTGCGAATGCCGAAGGACGACACGATCTCGAACAGCCCGATCACGATCAGCCAGATGGCGACGACGAACGTCAGGATGTCGATGCTCTCCAAGGGCGCGGCGAGCATCACGATGCCGGCCAACAGGCTGATCAAGCCCAGGAAGATCTGCCAGGCACGGCCGGGCAGATGAGGATCGTTGATGGCCGAGATGGACGTAGCCACACCGCGAAAGATGAAGCTCACGCCAATCCAGATGGCCAGCAGAAGAATCGCGAGGAGGGGATCTTTGCCGAAGTGCCGAAAACACAGCACTCCCAACACCAGCGAGAAGGCCCCGCTGACGAACGACAACACCCGGCCGCCCGCGCTGACATGTAGCGCGAACGCGAAGAACACTTGTACAGCACCGGTCACCAGCAAGTAGATCCCGAACAGGGCTGCCGCGATGACTATAGAACGTTCCGGCAGAACGTAAACCAAAATGCCCAGGGTCAGCGACAGGATCCCCGACAACAGGGTCGACTTCCATAAATGTGGCAACAACTTTGGAGCAGCAATGGTTTTCATGTCTGGAAGTTTCCCACACCTGGGCGCCAAGGTGGAAGATATGCGAAGTGTCAGACCCCGGCCGTTTGCGGTGCCTTCGCGCGGACGTCACCGGAACCGGCATCAGGCTTGCGCCCGACCAGATACCAGGTGCGCATAAAACCCTTGCCCTTGACTTCGATATCGCCCCGCTCCTGCAACACGAAATCGTCTTTCAGGCGCCGGTAAACGTCCTCCGGCACTTGGATCCGTCCGACCGAATCGGTGGATTCCATTCGGGACGCGACGTTGACCGCATCCCCCCAGACGTCGTAGAAGAACCGGCGTGAGCCGACGACGCCCGCGACCACGGGCCCGGACGCCAATCCGATTCGCAGAGGCAGCGGATCACCTCGCGAATCCTTCAGAACGCGTGCGACTTCGGCCATGTCGACGGCGAAATCTGCCAGCGCCTGGACATGATCGGAACGCGGCTGCGGCACTCCGCTGACCACCATGTACGAGTCGCCGCTGACCTTGATCTTCTCCAGGCCATGCTTGTCGACCAGGGCATCGAAATCGCCGTAAAGCTTGTCCAGGAACAGGATCAACTGATCCGGTGGCATATCGCTGGCGCGCTCGGTGAAGCCGGCGATATCAGCGAACAGCACCGATGCGTCCTCGTACTTATCGGCAATGACGTTGCGCGCCGGGTCTTTTAGACGTTCGGCGACGCTGACCGGAAGGATATTCGCCAGCAGTGCTTCGGAGCGCTCGTATTCCAGCTCCATGGCCGCTTCGGCGCGCACGATCTCGCGCACCGCGTACCAAACGGTCGTCACCACCATGACGCACGCCGAAATGGTGGTGACGATAAAGCTCAGCGACAACGCCCATGCCGGTTGGGCGCCGGTGTCGCGGGGGACCAGGAATTGCAGCGTGATCACCATGCCGGCGGCGATGCCTGCCAATATCGAGGCGAGGAAAAAGCGGTCGACGCCAAGCTGCAGCACGATCAGACAGGCCGCAACCAGGAAGTAGAACTGCAACCCTGAACCGGTGCCGACGAACCAGCAGATCGTGAAGATCGACAGGTACGCGGTACCAATGAATGTCAGCGGCGGAATCAGTTCGCCGAACCGGTGCAGCATCGGCACGGTGGCGTAGATCGCGGCGGCGACGATGTTGACCAGTCCCGTCCACCACAGGTGTGGCGATGCGATGACCTGGACAATGCCGAAGCCGGCGCTGATGAAGACCGCCATCGTCGCGGTGAGGTTCAGGATCCGGCGACGCCGTTCAATGCGCTCGGAGTAGACCTGGCTGCGGGCGCGCGGTAGCGCCCGCACAGCTGCTACACAATCCGGTCTTCGCCGCGAACCTGGTGGTTGCTGGGCGGCGCATCGCTTGGCCACCACCGCAAAAGCCTAACCGTTGGACGGGTCACGGGGTGGGCCCTTGGAAACCCGAGGTTGAGCGCCAGCGGCGCGATTACCGGGTCGTAGTGCGGTTTTCTTGACGAGGCCGCCGAGCCGGCGGTCATGGACACCGGCTCGGCGGCCTACGGGACACGGGCTTAGGAGTTGATCTCTCGGGCGACGAAATCCTCGAGATCGAACAGGTTGTCGCCGGCACGCTCGGCGACGCGCAGCAGCGTCATCATCGTGGCCTCTTCTTCGCGCTGCTCTTCGAGGAACCACCACATGAACTGTTCACCCAGGTAGTCGCCTTCATCGCGGGCCGCGGCTGCCAGGGCGCTGATTTGCTTGGTGACCGTGCGCTCCAAGTCGAGTGCCAGCGCGATCGCGTCGCGCGCGGTGTCGAAATTATTGCGCGCCTCGTCGGCTCCCGGGATTTCGACCGCGAAATCCCGGTCGATGAAGTATTTTGTCATCTTTATCGCGTGTTCGCGTTCCTCACTGGCCTGCTCGTAAAAGAATTTGGCCAGTTGTGGCAGGTCGTCATTGTCAAAATGCACTGCAATGGCGGTGTATTGCTGAGTCGCGGTGAATTCGTTTCTGATTTGCGCCTGCAGGAGTGTATGAAACTGCGTTTCGGGAGTGCTGTGATTTGTCATGGCGCCCACGCTATAGCAGCTCAGAGGTGGTTGCAACGAAGGTTGCACTTATTGAGATCAGGTTTTCCTAAGTAAAGTTAGGCTCATTGGATGAATTCGTAAACCGCATTCCGCACTCAAAAGAAAGGCAGGCTTTCCTAAGTAAAGTAAAGCTTAGCGAATTCCCGTTCTGATCAATGTCGGCGGCCCTGACTCCACTGATCCACCGTGCTCACGCCGATAACTGCCGAGGCCGGTGAATGGTTGTTCAACCTGCCAAGCAACCCGGCGCTCGGCGGTCCCGCCGGAGGGATTGGACGCGGGGTCAGGATAGTTGTTCGTCGCGGCTCAGCTAGTGCCCACACCGGATCCGTTCGAGTGGACTGGTCGGTGAGTTCGATTGTGTGCTTGGGCACATCAGCGGGTGTGAGTTTGCGACCGAACCCTCCGCCGTGGGTAGAGTTTGGTCAGCCGAGCCCCGCCAGGGTGCGGATGGATCGGAGTTGTTCACGCAGCGATGCGAAAGTGCTCGGCAGCAACGCTTCTCGTGTAGTGCGGCGATTCTGCCGTCTCTCCTCTACCCACTCGCGCAGCGTCGCGCGTCCGTACGACAACGGAGCTGACATGACCACCGTGGCAACACAGGCATCGCCCGATGACGAGCAATCGGTGCTCGCGGCGCTGCGCTCACCGCGCCGGCTGCGTCGGGAGACACTGGCCGGCATGGCGGTCGCCCTCGCGTTAATCCCGGAAGCCATAGCATTTTCCATCATCGCCGGGGTTGACCCGCGAGTCGGGTTGTTCGCGTCGTTCACGATGGCGGTGACGATCGCCGTAGTGGGCGCACGGCCCGCGATGATTTCGGCGGCCACTGGCGCCGTGGCCCTGGTTGTGGCTCCGCTGGCCCACAACTACGGCGTGAACTATCTGGTTGCCGCAGTCGTGCTGGCAGGAGCGCTACAGCTGATTCTTGGCGGTCTGGGCGTGGCGAAGCTGATGCGATTCGTGCCACGAAGCGTCATGGTCGGTTTCGTCAACGCTCTCGCGATTCTGATTTTCCTCTCCCAGATACCTCACCTGCGGGGCGTGCCGTGGCTGGTGTATCCGATGGTCGCAGTCGGTATCGCCGTGATCGTGGTGCTGCCGAAGTTGACCACCGCGATCCCGGCGCCGCTGGTTGCCATCGTGGTTCTCACCGCCGCCACCCTCGGGCTGGGGTGGTCGGTCCCCAATGTCGGCGACCAAGGACAACTGCCCACGAACCTGCCGCGATTCCTGGTGCCGGACGTACCGGTGAATGTGCACACCTTCGGGATCATCGCCCCCTACGCGCTGGCGATGGCGTTGGTCGGGCTGCTGGAGTCGCTGATGACCGCGAAGCTGGTCGACGACATCACCGACACCCACTCCGATAAGTCCCGTGAAGCACTCGGGCAAGGGGTGGCCAACATCGTCACCGGTTTCTTCGGCGGCATGGGTGGGTGCGCGATGATCGGCCAGACGATGATGAACGTCAAGATCAGTGGGGCCCGCACCCGGATCTCGACGCTGCTGGCCGGATCATTCCTTTTGGCGCTCGTAGTGGGGCTCGGCGAACTGGTCGCGAAAATCCCGATGGCCGCTCTGATCGCAGTCATGGTCATGGTGTCGGTAGCCACCATGGACTGGCACAGTGTCAACCCGAAAACGCTGCGGCGTATGCCCAAAAGCGAAACCTTTGTGATGCTGTCCACCGTGACCGTCACTGTCACCACCGACAACCTGGCTTTCGGCGTCGCGGTCGGCACGTTGACCGCTATGGTGCTGTTCGCACGCCGGGTCGCGCATCTGACCGACGTGGTCGACATCGCCCATCCCGACGACCACACCCGCGTGTACGCAGTCACGGGCGAGCTGTTCTTCGCCTCGAGCAACGACCTCGTCTACCAATTCGACTACGCCAGTGACCCTGCCAACGTGGTCATCGATATGAGCGGCGCCCATATCTGGGACGCCTCGAGCGTGGCCGCCCTGGACGCCATCACCCGGAAATACAGGTCCAAAGGCAAAAACGTCACGCTGGTCGGCATGAACGACACCAGCGCACAACGTCACGCCCATCTCAGCGCACTACTCGCCGGCGCCCACTGAGCGCAGGCTGTGGCCTGTCTTGCGCAGCGCGGCAACGTATGTCGCTGATCAGGATTGCCGATGCGATCTCGTTCGTGGGGTGTCGGTGACGTGAACGGCGTGCGTTCCGGGAGTCTTGCGCAGCTCCTCGAGAAGATCGTCGAGCTGTTCAGGTGTGGTATCCCAATGCTGCACGCTCTGCGGACTGTGCGCGATGCTGGCCGCCAGGCGCTGCAGATTGACCGATGACTTGTCATCGCCGGATTTGGCCGCCCGGGTGGCCGACTCGGCCACGTCAGTGGGCGTGCGGCTGCTGAACACTCTGCGGGACAACGCGTTACCCGCAACACTTCCGCCCATCCCCGCCAAG
>NZ_JBYCLA010000012.1:0-15266 GCF_057473665.1 Mycobacterium sp. TH-M25 | reverse complement strand
GTAGTAACCAGTCGTTGTTGAGGTGAGGTGTGAGTGGTTATTTGGGACCGTTCCAGGTGGGGTGACATCGTGTGGATAACCCGGTTGAGCTGGGCGTTATCGTGCAACGCCCACACGGAGGCCCAGCCGCGGTAGCGATCACCCATCCGCCAGGAGGCCATGCGTTCGATGTAGGTGCGTTGGCGGCCGCGCAGGACCTCGGTGGCCACGCCCAGAAGGCGCAGGCATTCCCGGGCCCGCTGAATAGTGCGCTGGGTAAACCCGGTGGCTCGCTGTAATTGTTCGTTGGTGGGCCGGGCGTTGCGGCCGGTGTCGACGTCGGCGGTGCGGGCGAACGCGGCGGCGATCAGGATCAGGGTCTGTTTGGCGATGCCGCCCGAGGTCATCTGGGATCTGATGGCCTTGTAGCGGTGGTCGTAGGCATGCGCGACGGTCACGTGCGCCCAGTAAGTGCCACCACCTGACCAGCAGGGCACTCCCGCGTAGGCGCCCTCCTCGAGTTCGAGGTTGACGAAAAGGCTCGCGGGCGGGAGCTCACCGCCGCGCAGGCGGCGGCCGCGCCGGATATCCATCACCTCGGCTACCGGGGTGGTGCGGATGACACCGCGGCGGCGCCGAGCAGCGCTACAGCCGCGATACGTTCGTGGCCGCGACGCCGGCGGCCGGGATCCGTGCCCTCGACGCGGGGGCGCGCATAAGTCCACGGATCGGGTGGACAAAATTTGGTCACGAAGCGCGCCGTTGTCTGGAAAGGCAGACGGGTATGCGCTACCGTGAGACGAGTCGCTCAAGACACGTCCCTTCCGGGGATATGGGTGAAGACCCAGAACCGAGTTGGCCCTCGGTTTGAAACTCAGACACGGCCCCGCCCTTGGGCGGGGCTCTTGTCATGTCAGGGGTCGATCACTCCAGCTATTCAGATGTGTTGGCGTCGGCCGAAAGCTGGGCGGACGCGGGTGTTTGGCTTGCGGCGCTAGGCATCCCTTCCTTTCGTAGGTGCCGATTAGGCTGGCCGTGCGGATCGGTGTGGTCGGCGGATCGCTGAGGCCTGGGGGCGTGACCGGGTGTGGCGTGTCTTCCAGGACAGGCCCCGGCAGGCCGACCGCTTTTGGTGGGAGCAGCGAAACCGTGTGTGCCAGAATCGATTTGAGGACGCTCGACGGGTGGTGCGGCACGTGGAGTAGTTGCCGTTATCAGCGATGGCGAGGCGGTCCTTCCGTTGGGGCAGGTGGTGCTATCGCGCAAAGTGTTACACCGGCAACGCGGTACTACCGCGCATCTGGTGCGGCGTGTCTTGAAAGACAACAAAAGTCAACAGGGCACGTGGACATGCTCCGGGCGCCGGTTTTTCACGAATGTGTCGTTGTTGGTAGCGGCTAAAGCCACCCGGGATTTATCGTCCCGAACATGACTGTCTGGACCGATAGAGCGCTGTCCCAAGTGTTGGGCGGAGTGTCGGAGGTTTTGGGGTCACCGTTCCCTGAGAACCCGGCACCGAGCGGCCCGCTGCCACGGGACCCGGCGCCGACCGTTCCGGTCACGTCGCGCGATGAGCTCACCAAGCTTGACCGGGCCAAGCTCACCTACATGGGCATTGATCCCGATACGGCTCCGATGCCCGAAATCAACAAGGCGTTGGGTCGCGATCAACCGGCCTCACCGCCTCCGCCGCCTCCTCCGGGGTCGCCTGGCCCGACAACGCCGGCCGGGACGCCGCTGCCCCCACCAGGACTCAGCGGGGCAGGGGCTGAGGCGGCCAAACGCCTCGATGCGGCGCTGGCCAAGAACCATTCGGCACTCAACGACGCTGATGACAAACTCGCCGACGCGCTGCTGCAGGCGTCAAGCTCTAGCGCCGAGGGTCGTCAGCGGCTGCAAAGCTTGCAGCAAGAGGTCATCGACCAGGTCACCAAGCTGGGGCCCTCACTTGACACTGCGACCGGCCAGCAGCAGTTCGCCGAGTTTTTGCAAGGCAAGACCGATGACATCCTCAATGTGCTGAAAACCGCTGGGCTGGACTCGGATTCACAAGCGAGGGTGTTGGATGGTCTCTCGGCGCGCTACCAGGCTTTGCAAAACAAGACCGGCGATGACCCTCGCACCACAAGCGGCGGCGACCCCGCTCCCACACCTGCGGGAGCGGGGGGAGGGGACACGCCCGCAGGCGCGGGCGACGGTACCGGCAGCGGCAGTGACCCATTGCTTGACGGATTGGCCTCCGCCCCGCTGATGTCACGGTTGGGCATGATGGCTGGTCCTGCGCTGGGCGCTCTGGGCTCACTGCCCGGCGCGCTCGGTTCATCGCTCGGCGGTGGCGGTGGCCTCGGTGGTGGCGGGCTGGGAGATTTGGGGTCGGCAATCGGTGGGGCGCTCCGCGATGGCGGCCATGATCCGGAGCTGGCCTCTGATGAGCACGCCGATCCGCTCAAGGACCCGTCCGGCTCGCACATCAGTGACGACAAGTCTGAAGATCGCACGCAGCCAGCCGGGCTGCACGATCCGGGCGACAAGGGCGACAAACAGGACAAAGCGGGGACTGAAAACGCTGGCAGTGGCACCACGCCGGCACCGCCTGCACCGGCAGCACCCGGGCAGGCGCCGACGCCGTCGACTCAGGTTCAGTTGCCCGACCAATCAGTGCGCACGGCGGCCAATGGGGCCCTCGCACAGGCCGGGCGCGCGGTGCTCTCCGGGGACAGCATCGACGATGCCTATGCAGGGGCCAATCTTCAGTTGCCGCCGCTGGGCTCCCCGGTGAACACACCGATTGCGCCCTCGCGGTTGCAATTCGGCGACGTGGGCCAATACACCGATCACCGGGTCATGGCTCTCGACAAAGACCACGTGTGGCTCAACGGTGAAGTCACTCCGATTGATCAGCTCGAGACCGGCCCGAATTTCTTGGGGTGGACACGACAGTCAACCCCGACAACGACCGCGGTGACCACTGCGGCCACCGCACCGGCGCCGCCCGCACCAGCGCCGCCGACAACTTAAGCGCGACTTTTACTGCAACGTGAGGGAGTAGCCTAATGACCGTGAACGAGCAGGCCTTGCAGGTCAACACCGACGACCTGATTACGTGGGCGATCGCCCATGAAAACGCTGCCGAGGCATGCGAGCAGGCCCGCGCTGACCATGCCCACGCCGTGGCCGCGGCCCAATCCTGGGGACCGCTGTTTTACGAGGCGCGTCGTGCTGCGGTCGCCGCGGTCAACGACCGGGAGACGGCTTTGCGCGACCAGCAAGAGCGGCATGAGGCCATGGCCCAACAGCTTCGCAAGGCTGCGGCGCAGATGGCGGAGATGGACACTGCCAACCGCGCGAATTTGACCATTTCCACGGACTAGAGCCATGTCTGAAGCGCCATCGACCGACTACGACACCGTGGTGTACGAGGCCGCAAGTCGCGATGAGTCGATCGTGGTGGCGGTGGGTCGAAGCGGCAACTCTTTAGGTGTGGAGTTGCAGGCGGCCGCGATGCAGCTCAGCGACGCTGAGCTGGCTAACCGCATCATCAGATTGAACACACTGGCTCACTTACGTTCGCAGTTGGCGCTGCGCCAGGAGTGGGAGGCCCAACACGTGACGGTTTCGAGCGCGTTGCCCACCGAGGATCAGGTTGCCAGCTATGAGGCGCTGATCGATTTCTAGACAATAAGTGGCAGCGTCAGGAAGACCAACGAAGGGAGGGCCGCGGTGCTGCAGGTCGATGTTGCGGGGCTGCAAAGCGCGGTCGCGGGTCTGGTCGCTGCCGCCGACACCCTCGCCGAGCTCGGCGCGCAGGCACCGGTGCATCCTCCGCTGGCCACTGACGAGACGTCGACGAGCGTGGCCGCCCGGCTCACTGAACACGCGGCGGTCATGGCGTCGCGAGCCGCTGATGGGGCCGCGGTCCTTGCCGCGGGCGCTCAGGCGATAACGCAGTCAGCCGTGGCATACGGGCAGATGGACGAGGCCAATCGATCCGTGGTGAGTTTGCAAGGAAACGCGGCACCGCCCGGGCCGGGCTTCACACCGGCGGTCACGGTCAACCTGGTTGCTGCTGATGTGCCGATCGCCCCGCCCGCCCCACGCCCGGCGGAAGCCACGTCGGCGATCATGGAAGCAGGCCAGCCCGCGGCTGGGGCGTCCTTCGTGACCGAATGCGCCGCCCTCGCACAGGGATTCAGCGCGGCCGAGCAGTCGGCCCGGCGCGGGGCGGTAACGGTCGGGGAACATCTCAAAGGGGAGGCGGCACCGCGTATCACCGCGGCGCTGAATCGTTATGCCGATTGGGCACAGCAGATGGCCCGCCATGCCGATACGGTCGGGCAGCTCGCCGACGACCACAAGGGCCGGTTCACACAGGCCAAGCAGGCAACTCCGACGCCCACGGAGTTTGCTAACCGTCACCGCGAGCTGCACAACGCGATAGCGCTCAACAGCTCCTATCCCAGTCCTGGGTCGGCGGCCGCGGTGTCCCAGGCACACAGCAACTTGACCCAGCTCACCAACCGCACCCACGTTGTGGCCGCTAACTATCACACCGGCGAGCAGATACCCGAGGCGCCGCCGGGGCCGCCGCCAGCGCCCGCCATCGTGGAGCCGGGTAGCGGGCAGGGCGACGCTCCGTCATCGACAGCGCAGCAGGGACCGGGTTCGAAACCCACCAGCGGGCATGCCGGCAGCACCGGCGGGGACGAGGCCGACCCCGACACCGACGCCGCAGGCCTTGACGGTCTGGACGCAGGCGACGGTGATCCCGCCGCTAATCTGCTCGCGCCCGCAGACGCAGGTGCGGGGCCGGGAATGGCCTCCTCACTGCCACAAATGTTGACCGGCATGCTCGGGGCCGGTGTCGGCATGGCCGCTCAGCTACCGCAGAAACTGGGCCAAGAGCTCCAGCAATTGACTCAGCAAGCGACCCAGGGCGTAGCCGGCTTAGCACAAGGGCTCGGGGCCAAAGACGGCCTGGACGGTACCCCCCAAGGTGATGAGCTAGCAGCCGACTCCCTGGCCGGCGGTGCTGGGGGAGGCAGCGGTGACGACGGCGCGACCGCCCCGGCGGCCAGTGGCGGCGCTGATCTCAAGCCCGCCGCAGGGATGTCCGGAATGAGTTCACCGGCTTCAGCCTCGCCCCCGTTGGCCGGAGCCAGCCCGACCCCGAGTCCCACCGCTGCCGCCGCAGAAAGCGGTGTGGGCAGTCCACCGATGTTCATGCCGCCGATGGGGGGCATGGGTGCCGGCGGCGGGGCCGCCAACCGCACCGTGAAAGACCCAGATAAGTCAATTGACATGCCAGCGCGACCTCATTCGGAGCCGGTCAAAGGCGAACGCGGCGACCCGCTTCGACACACCGCCACCGTCGACTCCGCTGCCACCCCCAAAAGCGGCGCTAAGCGCACGGTGACCATCAGGTCACGCAACAGGCCCGTCGACCCCGATCCCAACAGCGGTGACGCGTCGTGAGGGTAAACCAGTGCAACGAGGCCGATCAGGAACGCGTCGCCGAGGTCATCGCAGAGATCGATCATGTAACAGCGGCCTTAGCGCAACTGCAGAATCACATTGGTTCCCAACAACATTGCGAGGCCTAGTGACGGTATACGAGTACGGCGGCTATCAGGCGGATAAGAATCTAGCCGCCAGTGTCATAGCGCGCATGGAACGGGTGTCAACGATGCTCTCCAAGGTGCTCGAGGAGATGGATGGCATCGACCTTGAAGCCACCGGCGGCGACGGCGACGTCGTCTTATCGGTGAACGCGCAAGGACAGCTCACCTCCCTGTCGCTGGCTCAGGGCTGCACCACCCGCTACTCACACGGGGCGTTGGCCGAGTTGATTAACACGACGATCGACGAGGCCGTGAACGCCGCCGCCGCCGAAACAGCCAGCGTCGGCGGCCAGGACCAAGAAGCGCTCGACGCCGCAGTCCAAGCCTTCATCGACCCGAACAGTGAAATCTGGACAGTCCCCTGAGAAGAAGCGTTTGGCCCTGGATTTGGGCGCAATGGTAGCCCGATGTCGCAGGACAGCGATACTCTGATTGCATGTATCCGCAGGCAGGTGGGCAGCCAGGCTACCCGGTCGCACCGGGCAGTCCTCCCATCCCGACCAGTGGAGGCGGCGCGCCAACTGGTGCCGCGGTGTTGCCGCCGCCCCCCAACTACCTGCCGCCTGCGCACATCCCTGCGCCCCCGTCGCCGTATCGGCGTCGCCGGCCGGGCTGGCTCGGGGTATGGGTGATGCTCTCCCTTGCCCTGCTTTTGGCGCTCAGTGCGACAGTGATGAGCGCGGTCAAGCTGACCGCATCAACCCCGGCCGCGACAACCACCACCGTCACCGCGCCGCCCCCGCGGCCTCCCAGCTACGGCCCCGACCAAATCGCCGCGGCCAAAAAAGAAGCCTGCGACGCCAGCGATGCGGCCGCAGGCGCCGTGAATTCAGCTCAAGGGAACTACCTCAACGCTGCGAAGGACCGGCAGTCACCGCAATACCAAGCTGCGCTGGCCAGTTTCCAGCTCGTGGCGATGCTGGAAACGCAGTACATTCAACAGCATCTACCGCCGGCTACGCCTAAGAGCGTCGCAGACATCAGCAACGAGTACATCACGGATGTCATTGCGCTGGCGGATGCTCATACTCGCCAGCTTTCTGACCATGATGCCCAGCCGTTCGTGGAGGCGCTTAGGAAGGTCGGCGCTCAGCTTGACAAGGTGTGTGAGTGATGCAATCCGAGGGCATTCTTCAGGTCGTGCCTGCGGCCGCGCAGTCGGCGAACATGTTGACCGGTTCGGCAACCGCAGAGTTTGCTGCGTCGGTGCCCGAGCACGCAGCCCACGGCGCGGCGGCCACCGCACTGGGGGCGGCTCACGCGGCCTCGATGTGGGCGCCGAGCGTAACAGCGAGCACAGGGGTAGACCAGCAAGTGGCGGGGGCCGGGGCGGCGCTGGCGCCGTACGGTGGCAAGGTTGTTCAGCGCAATGATCAATCGTTGACCGAGGTCGTCGAAACTGACAATCAAAATACTCAGGATCTAACACCGCATCCGGGCGTGAGCATATGACCACTGTCCTGGGCCCGCTCCACGCAGGGACACCGGCTCCGCCCACCCTGCCGCCTTTCCCAACATCACCACCTCCTCCGGTGGGGCCGGGCCGCGGGGCGGTGGGCGCGTCGGTCGCGGTACTCGTCGTCGCGGCCGCGGCCGCTGCGCTTGCGACAGTGGCTTGGATGACCCCATCGGCGGCTACCAGCACGGTGGTTGTGCCGTGGTCGCCGGCTACTCCCAGTTCCGACCAGGTGGCAGCCGCGCGCGCGAAAGCGTGCGAGTTGTGGGGGTTGAGCGCGACGACCATGGACGACGCCACCAATGCCGTGGCGCATGCTCCTGCTGACTGGAACGATCCTGGTACTCAGGAGGCCTTGGCTAAAGAGGCGCGGGTGATCTTGGTGGAAAGTGCCTTCTTGCGCCGCGAGTTGCCGATCGACACACCGGCAGCGATCCGGTCAGCGATCGACGATTACTTGGCGGCGAGCTCCGATATGGAAAATGCCACCACCCATCGCAAGGGCAGCCTCCGGGATGCCGCGATCGAGCGTGCAAACACCGCAGAAGCGAAGGTCAACGCCGCTTGCCGGTAACGGGCCAAAAGGGGGAGCCGTGGCGGACGTGCCCGCTACCAGCATCGCTGGCAACATCATCATCACGCCCGATATGGTGCCGCCGGCAGCCGAGCCGTTAGAGACCCAAGCCGCGCACTACAAGGCGTTGGCCGAGAAGGTTGGTGAGCTAGAGCAGCAGCTAAGGGCCGCCAACGCGCTACGAGAAGAAGCCGCGCAATCGCCCGGTTTCGAGGCTGGCCACGAGAAGAATCGGCAATTGGCTGCTGACTATGGTCGCATGGCCGGGATCTACGGCGCGGCGGCCGACTATTTCAACGGCGTGGCGGGGGTCTACCGGGACGCGCACACAGCCCAGCAGAACATTGTGGTGAAAGCCAACGCTGAACTATCGCAGGCCAAGAACCCGGTACAACAGCAAGAGATCGTTGTGCGATGGCACACCCGCGCGCGGGCTCTGACTACCAGTTTCGTAGGGGACGCGACGGCCAAAGCTGGCGTTTTCGAGCACACCGCAGGCACGGATATCACGGCACTGACCTCACGGCTGGGCGGATCGGCACCTCAATACCCCGTCCTTCCCGTCAACGGCGGTGACGGCATCGCCGTCCCGCCCGGCAAGCAGGGCACCGGGCTGGGCGATGACAACGGAACTCCCGGCGCAGCGAATGGCGATGACGGTAACGTGCCGGCAGGAGTACATACGCCGCATGGGCAGCGCAGCGCCGTACCGGGTGAAGATGGAACCCCGACGCCGCCCGGGCAAACCCCTGCTCCGGCGCTCTCGAGCCCTTTCCCAGGCTTTGGCCAAATGCCTGGGGGTGGCGGTGGAAGCGGCATACAGTCGGTAAGTTTCCCGCCGGGGTTGACGTCGATGTCTGGGCTCGGCGGGTCGATGCCGGGTGCGGGTGGCATGGGCGGGCTGGGCTCTGGAGGAGGTCTGGGCGGGCTGCCGGGGGGTTTAGGTCAGCTGCCCGGTACGCAGGCCGCTGGGTTGGGCAACCTGCCTGCCAGCGCCACTCCGGCAGCTGGGGCTTCGGCTCAGTTGGGGCCGGCGTTCTCTCAGGGCGTCTCCGCAGGATCGGCGTTGGGGTCGTTGGCGCCCGCGACGGGCACGGGGACTCCGGCCGCGGGGCAGGCCTCCGCAGCTCCAGCGGCGGGCATCACGTCAGGTGCCGGTGTTCCGTCGGCGGGGGTGGCGTCGGCGGGCGCAGCTCCGGCGGCGGTCAGTCCCGCGGGTGCGGGGCTGACTAACGCGGCCGCTCCAGCTGGTGGTGCACCAGCGGCGATGATGCTTCCGCCTCCGGGGATGGGCGCTCCGGCCGCCCCTGTGGCTGCGGGCGGCGCGAGTGCTTCGGCACCGGTCGTCCCGGCCGGCAACACCGGTACATCGGGTGCCGGGGCGTCCGCGTCTGCGGGGCCAGCGGGGGGCTCGAGTGCCGGCTCAGGTGCGGTGGTTGTGCCCGCAAGTGTTGCCAGTGCCGGGGCTGGTTCCCGGCAGCGCGGGCGCCCGGAGTCCGCTGAGTTGGCAACTGCAAAAGCGTTGGCGCGCAAGCTTCGTCGTGACAGTGATGTGGTTAACTACGCGTGCATTGAGTGGGCAGTGGGGGTGTTTCGCCGTGAGGCTGGTGGGCCCACTGAGTGTGTGGTGATGTCCAATGAAGGCTTCGGCTACATTCCGCAGGGAGTGTTTTTGCCGCGTACTGCGCGCCTTTTGGCCGCAGATAAGCTGGTGGACAATCAATTTCGGGATCGTTGGTTCGGGGCGTCGGATCCCGCTGAGGTCTTAGCCGAATACGCAAGGTTGCGAGGCCGCGGCGGTACGCATCTGGTCTCCATGGCGGTGACTGCGGACAGTCCGTTCGGTCGGGCGCCTGGTGTTGAATACGCGGTGTGTCAACGGGAATTGGAGGAGAGAGTCTACGTCCGGCCGACTCTCGACGATATGCACATGCATCGACTGGAAGCCCTGCACCCGGAGCTGCACGCTCGGCTGCAGGAGATGGCCGCGGCGGGTCCCGAGGCGCGTGTCGTTGAAAACCGCGCGGTTGTGAGCCTCGCCGATCAGATGATGGAGACGGTGAAGAGGTCCCAGCAGATGACGCCGGAGCTGCGGCAGATGTGGGACGCGCTGGGCACCGGCGATGAGATTTCCGAGGATGCGTGGAGCCATTACCGGATCGCCTCAACCGTCTACTACGTGAACCTCAGCGCGAATAGGCCGCGGCCGGAGGCCACCACGGGAGATCGCGAGCGTTATCAGGCGCAATGGGTTACCGCTCGCACGATGGAACTGCTGCAAGGATGGGAGCGGCGCCCGGCCGATGTCGCAGATATGGTTTACGCTGCGGCCGCCGCCTACCCCGGTGATTTCGCCTCGAAGTTTGACTTGCTGTTGCGCGCGGTCGAGTCCGAAGTCGGCTGCAGCGTCTGACCGTGGATCTTCGTGAATCCTGTCACGTGACGAAATTCCCGTGGTCTGGCGTGTAAAGGACCTTTCCGCCGGTTTTGGTGTTGTGGCTGGTTCTAGGCTGGGGTTTCATCCATTTTGGACGCCTTGGTAGCGGGGGCGTAGTGATTGGCGGTACGGTGCCGGTGTGCCGTTGAAGTTGGCGTCCAAGACGCAGGTTTCGGGTCATTTCTTCGTGCGGCGACGCTTGTCGTTTGCGTTGCTGCGCCGTTCGGTGAGCATGGAGGTCAATCCGGTTCGTTGGCATCGAACGCTGCTGATGCTGTCGGCGGTGTTGGGTGTGGTGCTGGTGGTGGGGTCGTTCGTCTACGGGTGGTTTCGGCCGGCTGGGGTGATCGACGACTCGTCGAAGATCGTTGCTGATCGTTCATCGGGGGCTTTGTTTGTCGTCGTCGACAAGCGCCTGTATCCGGCGTTGAACCTGGTCTCGGCGCAACTAATTGCTGGTGAGCCGGATCGGCCGACGTTCGTGGCGCCGGGGGAGATCGCGAAGTGGCCGAAGGGGCCGGCTGTGGGAATTCAGGGCGCTCCGGTGGAGACACCTGCGGTGCTGTCGCCTCAGGTTTCACGCTGGGCTGTGTGCGACACGGCGCCGACTACCATTGATGGTTCGCCGCAGGTGACCGGGATTGATGGGCAGCTGTCGCTGGGTGAGGGGGCGGGGGAACTGGCGGGCGGTGAGGCCTTGTTGCTGTCTTACGGCCCGCAGGTATACCTGGTGACAAATGGTGTACGGATGCCGATCGATCTGTCTCAGTCAGCGGTCGCCGGGCCGCTGGGGATTGCGCCCGCAGCGAAGGTGACGGGGATGTCGCGGGCGCTCTTTGATGCGTTGCCGGCGGGCGGACCGTTGGTGGTTCCGGTGGTGCCCGGCGCTGGCGGACCCGCTCAGGTGGATTTGGGTCCAGGCGTCGTGATCGGTGCGGTGGTAGCGAGCCGGGACGTGGCCGCGCAGTCGGACCGTTTCTATGTGGTGCTGGCGGACGGGGTTCAAGAAGTCTCGCCGGTGGTGGCTTCGATTCTGCGGCAACATGATTCGTTCGGTTTGGCGACCCCGCCGCAGGTCTCGCCGGATCGTCTGGCTCACATTGCGGTGCGTCATGTTCTTGACGTGGAGTACTACCCACGGTCGCCGGTTCGCTTGGTTGATGCGGGCAGTCGGCCAGTGTCGTGTGTCGCGTGGCAGTGGAGTGTGAGCGAACGCCAGGCGAGGCTGGCGGTGATCTCGGGCCGGGGGCTGCCCATACGGGCGGATCAGCGGTCGAAATTGGTGCCGCTAGTGGGTGCGGGCAATGGCGGGGTGCAAGCCAATCAGGTCTTGCTCAGTGATAGCGCTTCGACGTTTGTTAGCACTACTGGTCAGGCGTTGGATTCGCCTGCCCGCGAAACGATGTGGGTGATCAGTTCTACCGGGTCGCGCTATGGTGTCCCGTTTGACGACAACAGCGTGCAGGCGTTGGGGCTGGTGTTATCTCAGGTACGTCCAGCGCCGTGGTCGATGCTGCAGGTGTGGCCTGCGGGGCCGGAGCTGTCTCGGGCGGCGGCGTTGACGGTGCACAGCCCGTCAGATGCTGTGGCGGTGTTGCCGACGAAGACCAATGTACGGGCTGGCGGGTAAAGGGGAAGCTGGTTATGTCGACGATTCGTTTCAGCCCGTCTCGGCGGATGGCGGCGCCCAAGGTTGACGGCGGTGTGCAGTCAGTGCCGGATTCTCCGATCGCACCGCGCCGACTGCCGCTGACCAAGGCGCAGATTATATTGCCTGCCGTCATGGGCGCGGCGTTTTTGGGCATGATGGCGATGATATTGACCCAACCTGGGCTGCGCTCGGGTCCGATGAGCTTGTTCTCGCTGTTTGTGCCGGTGATGATGATTGTGTCGTTCGCCGGGGTGTTTATGCAGGGCCGCTTTGGCGGCGGTGATAAAGCGTTGTCTCCGCAGGCGCAGGAAGAAGAGCGCCGTGTGTACATGGATGAGCTTGACCAGACACGCGATGTGATCCAAAGCGACGCTGAGCGCCAGTTCACCAACTACCAGTTTCTGCATCCTGAGCCGTCGCTGCTGCGTGGGTTGGTTGGGTCGCCGCGGATGTGGGAGCGCTCTAGTCCAGCCGAGGACTTGGCGATGCACTTCGGATTTGTGCGTTTCGGCACTGGGACTTCGGATTTGGCGAAGAAGCTGGCTAAGCCGCGGTTGGGAGAGTCGGCCGATTACGAGCCCGTCTGTTATGACGCGCTGCGGAAATTCTTGTTAGAGCAATCCAAGATTAGTGGTATCGCCAAACCGCTTTCGCTCAAAGCGACCCCGTTGATGACGTTGGTAGGTGAGGACGGGCCGGATACCGTGCATGGTGTAGTGCGGGCGATGATTTGTCAGGCGGCCTGTTTTCATTCACCGCAAGACTTGAAGATCATGGTGGTCACCGACGAGCCGGCGCGATGGGATTGGGTCAAGTGGCTGCCACACTGCCAGCACGACAAGCTGTTTGACAGTGGCGGGCCCTTGCGGATGGTGTGGACCTCGCCGGCGGCGATGGACGCTGCGGTAGGTCACGAGCTGCACGGGGCCCGAAAGAATTACGGAGACCCGGGCGCCGGAGACAAGGTGCGGCCGCACTGGTTGGTAATCAATGACCAGCTACGTGTGGACAGTGAGTGGGATACGTTGAATCGCAGGGGTGTCGGGGGGGTTGCGGGGGTGACCTTCGTGCGTGTGGTGGTTAAGGAGGGTGGGGCAGATGACAGCTGAGTTCACATTGCACGTCAAGCGCGACGGGGCATATGACGAGGCGGGGTTTTTCGCGCTCCCAGACACGTTGGACACAGCGTCCGCGGTCGCGTTTGCGCGGAAAATGGCGCGTTACCATGCGGATTCGCGGATAGCTCAAACCTCGGCTGTCGCTACGTCGAAAGTCGTTGATTTGTATGAGATTCTCGGTCACCCTGACCCAGGCAATATCGATGTCGAGGAGGCTTGGGCAGCGACCCGGCTGGGTCCGCCGCTGCAAGACGATGAGGGCGAGTTGCAGTGGGGCCGGGAGTGGATGCGGTTCCCCATCGGGATAGATCCACGCAACGGCCAGACGGTGGCGCTCGATTTGAAGGAGACGCACGAATTCGAAGGAATGGGCCATCATGTCGTCGTCGTGGGCACGACGGGAAGCGGTAAGTCGGTCTTTTTGACGGCGCTGATCACCTCGGCGTGCTTAACGCATTCGCCTGACTCGTTGAAGGTCGCGGTGTTCGACTTCAAAGGTAGTGCGTTGGCGCATTTGGTGGCAGGGTTCCCGCACACCGTGGCCGCGATGAGCAACTTGCGTAACGACCGTCTGTGGATCGTGCGTATGGAAGATGTGCTTTACGGCGAGATGGAGCGCCGCAAGTCCTGGCTGGACCGGGCTGGGGTCAGTGACATCGCGGAATATGAGTATTTGCGCATCCACAAGAAAGAGAAGCTGCGGCCGATGCCACACCTGTTGCTGGTTGTCGATGAGTTTACGCAGATGTTCGCCGAACATGACGGCGCCAAAGCGGTCATGGACGAGGTAGGTCGCCAGGGCCGCTCGCAGGGGCTTCGGTTGGTGATGGGCTCGCAACGGCTGGGTCACCAGATGCAGGGCGGCATCATGAGCAACATCCCGGTGCGGGTGGCGCTGCGCACGGTCGGCGACACCGATTCCCACGAGGTGTTGGGCTGCGACGAGGCCAACCACTTGCCTAAAAAGCCGGCCGGCGCGGGGCTGTTGAAGGTCGGCGCGAGCAAGAACTTGACCCGCTTTCAGACCGCGTTCGTGCTGAAGAGTTACGTCCCGCCCCAGCGGGCTGCGGCGGCTGCTGCCCGGCAAGAAGCTGGTTACGTTGAGCCGCAGGAGTTTCAGGCGGTCGGTATGCCTGCGCTACAGACGGTGCGCGACGTTGAAGCCGATCAGGGCGATGGTGTCGAACCGCGTGCGGTCATTGGCGCTGATGGCCGTACCGTCAAGCAAGTGCAGGCCACGGTGGAGTGTCTGAACCGGTTGAATCTTCCTCCGCTGCAGCCGATGTGGCTACCTCCGCTGGAGCCGTTGCTTGTTGAAGAGCTGGTGCGACGGTTGCGGGGCCAACCGTGGGATGTCGACTACGGTGCGGCGCAAAGTGAGCTTTCGCGGTTGATGTTCCCGGTCGGGATTGAAGACCGACCGCGCGATCACCGCCAGCTTGTCTATGCGCCGAACTTGGCTGAAGGGAACTGCGCGGTCGTCGGTATGGGCAATTCAGGCAAGACGGTGGCCATCGCCACGATGATCTCCGGTGCTGCGCTGTTGTATAGTCCTCGGCGGCTTCAGTTTTACGTGATTGCACTGAGCGGCCCGGACCTGAACGTGGTACGGGATTTGCCGCATGTCGGTGGTTTCGCGCGTGAGGATGATGTCGAGCAGGTCAAACGAATCATCGCCGAGATGCTGGCGCTGATCGATCAGCGCGAGCAAGCCTTCAGCAAGCTGGGATTGACGCTGACCAAGCTGCGGGAGCGCAAATTTGGCGGTGCCGCCGGTGAGCTTCCTCGGGATGATCCTTTCGGTGATGTGTTCCTCGTGATCGACGGCTGGCCGACATTCGTGAAGAATTGGGAGTTGCTGCTGGTTCCTGAGGTGGAGCGCATTTTGGCTAAAGGGCCCGACGTCGGCGTGCATTGCATTGTGTCGACAAGCGGCTGGGTGGCCAACAAATTCACCTCGGGAATGAGCAAGCTTTTCACCAGCAATGTGGAACTCAAGCTCGACCAGATGGATGATCTGGCTGTCAACGAACGCAAAGTCGCCAAAGAGGTTCCGTTCGGGGAGCGCAAGATATTCCTGGACGAAGATGACGACACCGGCGGTGAGGTCGAAAGCGTCAATACGGTCAAAATCCGGGGCCGCGGCACGACCATGGACGGGTTCCACTTCCAGGCCGGGTTGCCCCAGGTGACGGTGGACGGGCGACGGGTCGACGTGGGGGCAGCCGTCGAGACGATCCAGCGGCTGGCTGGACCCGACAGCGCGGCCGCGAAAGTTCGTTTGCTGCCCAAACTCGTTGGCATCGACGAAGTTTTCGCTCAGTGGGAGCAGCGTGAGCCTGGCTCGGGCGGCGTAGACAGGGCGGGAATGGTGCCGTTCGGGATTTCCGAAGTCGGTTTGCAGCCAGCAGTCGTAAATTTCGCTGCCTCACC
>NZ_JBYCLA010000011.1:0-4924 GCF_057473665.1 Mycobacterium sp. TH-M25 | reverse complement strand
GTCACCCAACCCGGCTCTGTGCCACCGATCTCATTGCCCCGTCAGCCCATTCACCACCACCAGCCCCGTCACCACCCACATTCATGCCGGGAGAGCCAGATTTCGTCGAGTACAACAAGCGCCGTCATCTAGCCGTAGAGGAGGCGGTGATCGCCGCGGGATTCGCTTACGCATGCCTGCGGCCTGGCGCGTTTGCGCGCAATGCTCTGCGCTTCTGGGCTCCGCAGATCCGGAAAGAGAAACGTGTACGGGTACCCTTCCCCGAATCACAACAGGCCCCGATCGCCGACGACGACATTGCCTTCGTCGCAGCCCGGGCGTTGACCTCGTCCGACCTCGATGGCCAGCGCATCGTGCTCACCGGCCCCGAGTCACTGACCATGCGCCAGCAGATCGGCCTCATCAGCGAAGCCATTGCAGCACCGATCGAGATCGAAACGATTGACGAGGCCGAGGCGCGCGCGCTCTACGCGCCGGTGCTACCGCCGGCATATCTCGACCTACTGATGAATCAGTGGGCCCACGAGGTCACAGAACGCGCGACAGTCAGCGACGCGGTCCAGCGCATCACGGGACGCGCACCGATCGACTACCTGAGTTGGGCCAAGCGCCACCGCGCTCAGTTTCTCTGACCATCCATCCGATGCACAACGCCAACCGGCTCGGCGCAGTGAGACTGAATCTAAGCCGTCTCGATTCCCTAAATATGCGAGGCTTGACGGCTGCCGCTAGGTGGCCGCAGAAAGTCGTCGGCCTGGAGGACGTGCCTCGACGGAGGACACGATCACAGGTTCTCACGCCGAGACAGAAACGAGAGCCCGAACGCCCTTTGACTAGATGTATGACATGTAATACCCTCGACATGTCCTCAAGGAGGTGGGTGTGCTAACTGTCCGACTGAGTCCTGAGTTGGAAGGCCAGCTTGACCAACTTGCTCGCGACACTGGCCGGCCCAAGAGTTTCTACGTCAAAGAAGCCCTCGCCCGATACCTCGAAGATCGAGCCGACTATCTGACCGCGGCGGCAGCCCTGGAACGCCAAGAAGACGTACTCAGCGCCGCCGACGTCAGGCGCGAACTTGGCCTATGAACTCAGCTACGCCCGCGGTGTGCTCAAGCAGCTCAAGAAACTCGATCGTCGATCAGCTCGCCGGATTCTGGACTATATGGATGCCATGGCTGCACTCGATAATCCACGCTCCCGCGGTAAAGGACTCACCGGTGAGCTGCAAGGGATTTGGCGTTACCGAGTCGGAAATTCCCGTGTCCTGTGCCAGATCACTGACACCACTCTCAGCATCCACGTTATCGATGCGGACCACCGCAGCCGCGTCTACGAATGACCCCGATCCACCGGTGAAGTGAGACGGGATTCGAGACGTCTCTGATCTCTAGAAATGCGACAACGGCCCACTAGCGAATCGGTATTGCAGACCAGATCCGATTCCGCGGATTACTCTGCGGCTTAGGATAATTCGCTTATCGGCAGCAGGCACTCCCGACGCGAGGTGGCCGGCGTCGAAGTCTGCTCTTCGATGCTGCTGACCGGATCAGACGATGCGGTAGGTCTGCACGGCGTGGGCGACGACGGTCCCCGCGGCGTCGGTGGCGGTGATCTCGGTGAAGGTCAGCTCCGTGCGACGGCGTACGGTTTGCGCGTGGCACCGCAGGTCGCAGCGTTTGGCGGCGCCGGTGTACTGGATGCTCATCGCGACCGTGGAGGCGCGCAGGCCCTTGTCGAAGTCGTGGTTGGACCAGGCCGCCGCGGCTCCCGCGGTGTCCATCACCGACGCGATGACCCCGCCGTGAAAGTAGACGCCGTCGTTGGTGAGGTCTTCCCGGAACGGCAACCGGACCGTCACGTCGTCGGGCTCATAGCGGTCGAACACGATGCCCAGCCCGGCCAGAAACGGTGTCTTCGGCATGAGATCGCGGACTGCCTGGCGACGCTGGTGCTGTTCTTCCTCGGTCAGCATACGGGAACCCTACCGCATTCGATTGACACGTCAATCAATAACTCGTAGCGTCGTGGGCATGCGGACCAGGGTTGCCGAGCTGCTCGGCGTCGAGTTCCCGATCTGCGCGTTCAGCCACTGCCGCGACGTGGTGGCCGCGGTGTCGAACGCGGGCGGGTTCGGCATCCTCGGCGCCGTCGCGCACACCCCCGAGCGACTGGAATCCGAACTGACCTGGATCGAGGAGCAGACCGGTGGGCGTCCGTACGGGGTGGATCTGCTGTTGCCGCCGAAATACGTCGGCGCCGAACAGGGTGGTATCGACGTCACGCAGGTGCGGAACCTGTTGCCCGCCGAGCACCGGCAGTTTCTCGACGACCTACTGGTCCGCTACGACATCGCGCTACCCACCGAGGAGCAGCGCCTGTCGCCCCGGGTCGGCCTGAACGTGTCGCCCAAGGGGTACGAGCCGCTGCTGGACGTGGCGTTCGCGCACAAGATCCGGCTGATTGCCAGCGCGCTGGGGCCGCCACCCCCCGACCTGGTGACACGCGCCCATGACAACGACGTGGTAGTGGCCGCGCTGGCCGGGACCACGCAGCACGCACGGCGGCACGCCGCCGCCGGTGTGGACCTCATCGTTGCGCAGGGCACCGAGGCGGGCGGTCACACCGGCGAGGTGGCGACGATGGTTCTGGTCCCCGAGGTCGTGGATGCCGTCGATCCCCTTCCCGTGTTGGCCGCCGGCGGCATTGCGTGCGGCCGACAGATGGCCGCGGCGCTGGCGCTGGGCGCCGAGGGGGTGTGGTGCGGGTCGGTGTGGCTGACCACCGAGGAGGCCGAGACGCCGCCGGTGGTCAAGGACAAATTCCTGGCCGCCACCTCGTCGGACACCGTGCGGTCCCGGTCGCTGACCGGCAAGCCGGCCCGGATGCTGCGCACCGCCTGGACCGACGAGTGGCAGCGGCCCGACACCCCGGAGCCGCTCGGGATGCCGCTGCAGACCGCGCTGATCGCCGACCCGCAACTGCGTATCCAGCAGGCCGCCGGCCACCCGGGCTCGAAAGCCCAGCAGTTGGCGACCTACTTCGTCGGCCAGGTGGTCGGTTCACTGGACAAAGTACGCCCGGTGCGCTCGGTGGTGCTCGACATGGTCTCGGAATTCATCGACGCCGTCGGGCGTCTCGACGGCCTGGTCGAGCAGTGACGACGGCCGGCACCGCCAAGTCGCGACGGCGTCGGGCGGTCAGCGACGAGGAGAAATCCCAGCGCCGCGAGGAGATCATGGCGGCCGCCAAGGCGGTGTTCGCCCGCAACGGTTTTCACGCCACCACCATCGCCGACATCGCCAAGCAGGCCGGGCTGGCATACGGGTCGATCTACTGGTACTTCGACTCGAAGGACGAATTGTTCCACGCCCTGATGGCCGTCGAAGAGGAAGCGCTGCGCAATCACGTGTCCGCGGCGCTGGCCGCGCTCGGCGAGGCCGGCGGGGACGCTCCTTTCCGCACCGCGGTGCAGGCCACGTTGGAGTTCTTCGAGGCCGACAAGGCCACCGTCAAACTGCTGTTCCGCGACGCCTATGCCCTGGGCGACCGGTTCGAGAAACACCTCGGCGGAATCTACGAACGCTTCATCAACGAGATCGAGAATTTCATCGTCATCGGCCAGCAGCGCGGCGAGGTGGTCGACACCCCACCGCGGATGGTGGCCTTCACCCTCGCGGCCCTCATCGGCCAACTGGCGCACCGGCGGCTGTCCACCGATGACGGGCTGGACGCCGAAGTCGTCGCCGACTTCGTTGTCTCGCTCGTCCTCGACGGACTGCGACCCCGTCGAGACGGCCATGAGTGACCTGCGTTTCGTCATCGTCGGGGCCGGGATGGCCGGGGTGCTGGCCGCGATCAAGCTGCGCGAGGCCGGGTTCACCGACATCGTCGTGTACGAGAAGGCCGAGCGGCTCGGCGGCACCTGGCGGGAGAACACCTACCCCGGCATCGCCTGCGACGTCCCGGCCCAGATCTACAGCTATTCCTTTGCGCCCAACCCGGAGTGGAGCCACGTCTTCGCGCCCGGTCCGGAGATCCTCACCTACCTGACGGCCGTCGCAAACCGCTACGGTGTAGCCGGTCTGATCCGCTACGGCCGCGAGGTGCGCCGCCTCGACTACGACGGAACCCGATGGCGTGTCGAGACATCCGCCGGCGAGCGCGACGAGGCCGACGTGGTCATCGCCGCGACCGGGGTGCTGCACCACCCGCACTACCCCGACATCGACGGCCTGGACACGTTCGCGGGCACGGTGTTCCACAGCGCCCGGTGGGACCACGACGCACCGCTGGAGGGCGCCCGGGTGGGGGTGGTCGGCACCGGCTCGTCGGCGGTGCAGATCGTCGGCGCGCTGGCCGGTGTCGTCCGGGAGCTGCACCTGTTCCAGCGCACCCCGCAATGGATCCTGCCGGTGGACAACCCGCCCATCGACGAGGCGGACCGGGCCCGCTACCGCGCCGAGCCGACGGCGATGACCGCGTTGCGCGACGAGTTGAACACCCAATTCGTGCAACGCTTCGCCAACGCCGTCGTCGACGCCGACTCGGCCGCGCTGCGGATGCTGCAGGAACTCTGCGACGACAACCTCAACGACAACGTGACCGACCCCGGGCTGCGCGAGAAGCTGCGACCCGACTATCGCGCCGGCTGCAAACGGCTGGTCATCTCGGCGAACTTCTACCGCGCCGTCCAGCAACCCAACGCCCACCTGGTCACCGAGCCCATCGACCATGTAGAGGCAGAGGGCGTGCGCACGAAAGACGGTGTGCTGCATCGGCTGGATGTGCTGGTGCTGGCCACCGGGTTCCGGGTGGACCAGTTCCTGCGCCCGATACAGGTGGTGGGCCGCGGGGGCGTGCGCCTCGACGAGGTATGGACGCCGCGGCCGTTCGCATACTTGTCGGTGTCGGTGCCGGACTT
>NZ_JBYCLA010000010.1:0-7976 GCF_057473665.1 Mycobacterium sp. TH-M25 | reverse complement strand
AGCGACCGGAGCCTGAGCGACCGGAGCCTGAGCGACCGGAGCCTGAGCGACCGGAGCCTGAGCGCTGGGAGCGGACATGTCGGTTCTCGTTTCTGTTGCTGTTACTGTTACAGATCCAATGCGGGTGCGCGACCGGCTAGTTCCCCACCAGCCGGGCACGTCACCCACCCGCATCGGATAGCGCATTTGTACTGCGCATCGCTGACACGCAACAGAACACGCAACAGGTTGGTCATTCGGCGTGTCGCGGAAACAGTTCTCGGATCTGTCCCAGGTTTCATCAGCAGACGGCGAGACTCCCACGACGCGTAGACGCCTAAGCGAACAGCACTAGCGTGACCGCTACCGGTGATGCCTCAGCGACTTCGCGAATGATTCGTTCTGCCACTGCCGGGTCGATCCCGCCGATTCCTCCGCCGATCAACGGCAATGCCACCAAGGAGATCCCGTGCTTCACCGCCAAGTCCAGACCGGCCGTCAGTGACGAACGCAGATGCTTCTCAGTGGCGTTGGGTCCGGGCTGATCCTGACTGGCGCAGTGGATGATCGTCTTATCCCCCGGTCCCTGCGGACAGATCATCGCTCCACCGACCGGGAGATCACCGCGACGTGACAGCACCTCATATTGGTGAATGGCGTCGGGGTGTCGGCGCTTCATGACCGCCGCGACACCGGCGCCGGCGACACCTACGCAGTTAACTCCATGCGCCAGTGCCTGTGCGGGGTGCTCGAATAAATCGCCGGTTTCAATCGTGAAACTCATGGTGCTCCGTTTTCTCTATCGCTTAACAGGTTTCGCCGACATCGGCGGCGAATTGGTTCCAGGTGCGGCCGGATAGCGTCAGCGGGGTGCGGTCGGCCAGTGCCAGATTCGTCGCATACTGCTCACAGTCGATCAACTGGTCCACGTTGGCGCCGCGGCTGATCGCGTGAGCACGGGCTTTTTCGACAATGTCAGCACAGCCCTGCCGGTCCTCCCAGTGCCGCTGCCGGTCGGTCAAGGCGGCGAACCAGCACGCGACGGCGTATTGGTCGATGGCAAACTGCAACTCCGATAACGACGTCACCGGCGAATGATCGATCAGGACTGGCCGGTGGCACCCGCCGCGGCGCGATATGCGGGACCGGGAAGTGAACGGGACGAAGGACGGGTCGGTCCACGGCTCCGCGAGTGTCCGATCGACCAGCTCTACTCTCGCCCGATGGCTTCGATTGTTAGTGCGGCCAGGCGTTCGGTCTTGGTCGCGTTCTTGAACAGGCTCGCGGTATATCCGCCGTACTCGGCTTCGCCCTTGTCCTTCAGGGTGTCAAGCACCTGGGCCGTCAACTCGGTGGCCCGCAGCAGGATCGGCGCCCAATCCTCAGTGTGGTTTTCGATCCGGGACAGATCGAGCTGGGTGAACACGATGTGAGTGATAAGACGGTTCCCATGAACCGCGTAGCCCTTGGTCCGATTGTCCAGGCCGGCGCGTAAGCGATCGAGTTCATGGTCGACTGCGCGAAGTATCTGGACTAATCGCCATACGCGCAGGTGGTTGGTCTTGGCGTTGAACAGCGCCTTGTACGGGGACTTGGTGGTGTCGTCCCACAGGCGGCTGACCTCGCGCTTCGCCTGGGTGGCCAGCGTCGCGGATTGGGCACAGGCCAAAGCCACGGCGGCCTCGCCGAACTCACAGCCTTGGTCCGGGTCGGGACGAGCTTCCCCGCTGCGGAATGCGTATGTGAGGTCGTCGACAGCGAAGTCGTCGCGCAGGCGCGCCTGCTCCGGATCGAGCCCCACGAAGTCGCGGCCGCCGATCACGTTCTGCGTGTTGGTCGCACGGGTGACCCGCTTGCCGAAGTCCTCGGCGGTCGACTCCAGCGAGATGAACCGGACCATCACGCGCACCTTGTTCAGTTCCGCCTGCTTACCCTGCCGCAGCGCCCGGGCCAACGTCCCGACGGTCTGCGCGCCGTTGACGACGCTGACTCCCTTGACGCCGAACGTGCCTTGTCGGCGCTCGGGTCCACCGGCCGGTGCCTTGTCGATCGACTCGCAGAGCGCTGTGACGCCGTTGTTGAAGTACCAGAAGTTCTCGGGGGAATCGAGCACCGTCTCCAGGACGGAGTTGTTGACCTCGGAGTTCGGGAGGACCACCCGGACGTTGCGGGAGAGGAGGAAGTCCCCGTGGTCCCGCAGCCACCCGGCGACCTTGGTCCCACTCACGTGGCCGTAGACCGCCTCCGGCGGGCCTTCCATCCGGCCCCAGTCAGAGAGTTCGACGGTGAGGTCGATCTGGCTGGACTGGTTCTCGTCGACCAGCAGCTTGTAGATGAATCCCTGAGTCGCGTAGCCGAACGTCGCGACCTCGGTCGGTACGTTGAGCGTGGCGACGTAATCGTCCATGTGCCCGCGCACGTTGTCGGCCACGGCGGGTGTGCCCATCGACGCGAAGATGACTTCGATACGCAGATCGGTGTTCAGCAGGATGTCATCCAACTCGGCGGCGCGGTCCTTCACCTTGCCGTTGAACCGCTCCCAGTTCATCGAGACCAGATCGGCCAGCCCCTTCTGGAACTTGATCATGTCCTCCATGGACGCACCTTTGGTGCCCGTGTCGGACCACTTCGACTGGACGACGAAGAGGCGTGGAGACTCCGAATCCACGTACGCAATGGCGTCGATGCCGTTGTCGTCCGAACCGTCGGTCACCGACGCCGCCGCGTCCTCGTCACTCAGGGCCGCCACCTTGGTCAGAACGAACGCGGCGAGTGCGCGGGTGAGTTGCGCCTGCTCGATGTGCTCTGCACTGTGAGCGCCCAGATCGGAGACGTCGATGTGCGGATAGGTGGTGATCTTCAGCCGCCGCTTGATCTGCGCCACGTGCAAGTCGCCCACGGTCGATCCCTCCTGTCATTGGATAAGCGGCCAAGTCTATTGGCCGGGTACCGGAATCCTGAGACCACTCAAAGTCCTGATCCATCCGACGCAGGATGTTCTCCAGCATGATCACCGCGTGGGCATGTCCGAATCGCTGCAGTGGGCCGCAATGTCAGCGGCATCGGCGTCGCGGGGAAGTCGTGGCACCACCTCGAGGAACGTGGCGCCGCCTTTGAAGTCGGCCAGAATCAGCGCCACCTTGTCAGGTCCGTACTTGGCAATCAGCGCGTCTGTCACGTCCTCGCCAACATCGTCGCCATCACTGTCATCGCCGTCCTCCCCGGCGGGGAACCCCAGCCTCAGATCCGTGGCAACCGGAACCTCGGGATCGTCGACGTCGATGTCCGGCGGGTACGCGTGCGCGGACAGCACTGCGCGGAACACACCGGCACACGTCAGTGTCACCAGCGCTGCCGGATGGGCGCGGGTGTACAACTCGACGGGCTCCTTGAACACCGCGGCGATGGCGCCCATCTTCTTGACCGCCACGTCGGTGAACGACTGGACGTTGCCTACCTTGAGCGGCGCGGTGCTCTGCTCGTCACCGGTTCCGCGTGTGCCCAGAATCTCCGCTGCGCCGCGCGCGCCCAGCGTCGCCAGGACCGACCGAAGCGGGAAGCTCTCGGCGTCCTGCAGCGGGATGTAATGCCGTGAATCAGCCTCCCCCAGGTCGCCGTCAGTCAAGGTGCGCATCAGCAGCGTGTTGCCTTCGTCGACCACCGACAACTCCACCGCGCACTCGGCCTCTTTGTCGATCTTCTTTACCGCCGACGCGGCGCCTCGGGCCGCCGCGAGTAGTTGCCCGGCCTGGTCGAGGGAGAACTTCACCACGGGCAGATCGCCGTCGCACTCGAAGATCGCCTGGCCCGGACTGATGCCGTCGGAGGAGATGAACACCAGGCTGTTCTGCGTTCCGACATCGCCGGTGTCTACCCGGGCGGTGCCCAACAACACCGCCGCGTGCGTCGGGTCGTCGTTCCCGGCGTAAGCCATCACCTTCGCCACCGACAGTCCTTGAACGAATGACTTGTTGTCGATCACAGCCGTCATGGCCGGACCACCTCTCTGTAGCTGTCGCGGTCGGCACCACGTGCCGTGCTGTTCCCGGCTCGTCTGGGCGTTCGGGTCCGCGCACTGTAGAACCGGGACGGCGGTGTGCGCGGCGCGCGGCGCGCCAGTCCCGGTTGAGGTCTCAATCTCAAAATACGGCTGCCTGGCCCACTTCACGTCCAGGCTCAACAACCCCGGTAACGGGCGCACCCACGCCAAGTCACCATGTCCCCCAACGCGCACGCGCACGTGCGCCAGCTCCCGTGGGCAGGCGGAATCAAAATAGCGCTCAAATTACCGCTCAGAACAGCGCTCAAAGCTTCGCTCAAACTAGCAATAAATATGCCGCTCAAAAGGGTGATCAAGTGAATAAAACACCTGGTCACGGGCATACGCGGTGCGCCCAGATACTCGACAGCGCCGCTCAACGTCACCACGGCAGAACCCCGGCCTGCGAAAGCTGGATGACTGCAGAGCCGACGTAGCACCGGTACCCGGCACTGCTCTCGATGGCGCGTGCCACACGCGCCCGCAGGGACGTGACAGCTTCGGGGCGGTGGTCGTCGTGTCGCGCCGCAGGCTTGCCCGTCGCCGGAACCCCAGCACACTGCGCAGCCGTGAACGCACCCCGAAAATCTTCCGGACTGGTGTCCGTCCTGGCGCAACTGGCCGTGGCTCTGGCAGGAACAATGGTCGCCGCCGTCGTGGCTGGCACCATCCTCAGTGGCGGCTCGCCTCGCGATATCGGCACCAGGGTCACGATGCTGCTGGACCGGATACCGGGTCTGCACGGCGCACAGAATCGAGCCGCGGGTGCGGGGTCCAGCGGAATCGCCATCGCGTTCAGCGGAACCGGTACCGCAAGCCCAGACCCCTCAACACTGACCGTCGCGCCGAGCGGGTCCATGGATGGCTACACGCGACTGATGTTCGGCCAGCCATGGACCGACGACGTCGACGTGGACGGCGGACACAACGGGTGCGGAACACGCGACGATATCCTTGCGCGCGACCTCACCGGTGTGGTCACCGACGGCCGGTGCAAAGTCATGTCCGGAACACTGGCCGACCCCTATACCGCAGGCGTCATCGTGTTCACACGTGGGCGGGATACCTCGTCGGCCGTTCAGATCGACCACATCGTGCCGCTGGGTAACGCGTGGGTCTCGGGGGCATGGAGCTGGGCACTTTCCGAGCGAAAACAGATCGCCAACGACCCGCTGAACCTGCTGGCCGTCGACGGTCCGGCGAACATGGGAAAAGGCGACAAGTCCGCCGACCAGTGGTTGCCTCCGAACGCAGCGTTCCAATGCACCTACGTCAAGACGCAGGTGATGGTGAAGAACAAATACCGCCTCAGCGTCACCGCCGCGGAGAAAGCGACAATGGATAGCTTCTACGGGCAATGCTGACCGCGCCTGCTCCGCCGCGGCGCGACGGAGCGGTCAGGCGGTGCCGCTGTTGTTGAACCTCGCAGCTGCGTCGTCGACGGCAATCAGTGCGGTCTGGACCATCACGTGGTCGTCCGCGTCGACGATCAGGCGTCCCTGGCCGGGCCTCCAGCGCTCCGGCCGCAGATGGAACGCTCCCGCCACTGGCGACCCCGCCGACGGCGGAGCCGCCAGCTGCAGAAGCGGCGCCTGCATCGCGTTGCGCAGCGCCAGCAGGAGAGCGGCGGACTTCAAACGCTCGGCCATGCCGGCATTGTCGCCGACAACGAAGTGCACGCCGAGATCAATTCCAGTGGCCAGCAACCTGGTGACCGTTTCGCCACCGGCCTCCACCTCGTCGAACGGTGTCTTGGCCGCGTACCCTGCGGCGATCGCCTCGAAGTTGTCGATGAACACGTACACCTCGGGGCCAGTGAAGTACGTCCGGTTGCGCAGGTCGTCGGCACTGGTGTCGTCGTTCGGCCGACGAGTGGCCATCAGGTGCACCAGCATGCCTGCAACGTCCTCGATGTCCTGGCGGCTGGAGACGTATCCCGGCGGACGTTTGCGCACGCGGACCGGCTCACCATCGTTTCCGATCACGGGGTTGCCGTCGTCGTCGAGCTTGTCGACGAATTTCGCCCGCTGCATGTAGCCGCGCTCATAGAGCCGGTCACGCTCCCCGAGCTGCTGACGCAGCGGGTCGATCACGATGATGACAGCTTCTTTTGGCGTGAACTGCCGCATCACCGACTCCATGATCGAGCGCAGCACGTTGCTTTTGCCCGACCCCTTCTCGCCGAAGACGAGAAGGTTCTGGGAGAAGTCCGGAACCGGAGCCAGGGCCAGGGTGTCCATCCGGCTGCCCAGGGGGATGATCGTGCGCAGCGGGTGCCGACCGGGATCGACCAACGAAGCGAACACCGACCAGATCGTCTCGTAGTCGATGACCGGGTCGGCCGGCAGGACCGGCGGCACACCCTCGCCGGCGTAGGCCTCGGCTAACTCACCGCACAGCTGGCGGATCTCGTCGCCGTAGTCGGTCACATCAAAGACGGGCATACCGCCTTCCTCGCGGTCGGATTCAATGGTCCGATTGATCGGGACCACGGTGCGGGCCTGCAGCATCGTGCCCGGATCAAATGACCGGCCCGGCTGATCGATCGGGATGCGCTCCTTGAGGGTCATCCTCACCTCCGGCGGAACCAGCGCCCCGCTGTACTCCGTCGACGGAAGCTGCACACCGCCTTTGAGGTCGATCGTGTAATGGGCGTGGTTGCCGGCGTTCGACGATGTCTGCGAGTCCGCGGTGAACACCAGGTGAATCCCCACCGCGGCGCCTCTGTCGAGGATGGGGCGCAGTAGCTTGGCCCGGTCCGCCCGGTCATCGCCATTTTCGCCGAGGAACCCACCGATACCGTCGATCGCTACGATCACGTAGCCGTACGGGTCACCGGCAACGGGATCGACGGCTTTCGACTCCAGGTAAGCGTCCATCGACGACACGTCACGGTCGACCATCACCGTGCGTCGCATGTCGATCAGCCGCGATGCCTCACCGAGGATGCGCGCGACCGTCTCCCCGTCACCGGGTCGCGCATAGGCCGCGACGTTGGGACTGCGGCGGACCTCGCCGAGTTTTCCGGTGCCGTAATCGGCCAGCATGAACCCCAGGCGCGACGGGCCGTGCTGCAGGCAGCCGAGGATCACCAGGGACTGCAGCAGCGTCGTACGCCCCGACTTACCGGCACCGGCGATCACCTGGTGCGCGACAGCGCCGCTGAACTCCAGGTTCCACGGAAGCCTGGTGTGTTTGGACGGGTGATCGAGTTCGCCGATGCGGATGCGCAGACCCCGGGTTTCGCGCCCCAGGCCCAGAGTGGGCAGGCTCAGTGGCTCCCGCAGCGACGGCTTCCACAGATCCAGGGTGCGCATGTCCGCCAGCCGTGACACCTTCTCCAGCAGCACGTCGGCCATGTTCTCGGTGTGCGTCTCTTCGACGGTCTCGACCGCCTCGCCCTCCACGACGGGGGTGAATCCGCGATCGGTGAACAACGGGAACGGGACCACGGGGTCGGAAACCGTCTCGATGCTGTCGCTGCCTGATCGCGACCGTTCGATCACCGTCCGTCGGACGTAGGCCGCTTCGTGATGAAACGCGGCAACTTCGACAGGTGCGGGA
Source organism: Mycobacterium sp. TH-M25 (assembly GCF_057473665.1). Lineage (NCBI taxonomy): Bacteria > Bacillati > Actinomycetota > Actinomycetes > Mycobacteriales > Mycobacteriaceae > Mycobacterium > Mycobacterium sp. TH-M25. Next base: position 394 of record NZ_JBYCLA010000010.1, on the reverse strand, counting down.
TCAGAGGTGAACTTGCGCAGGATCTTTCCTTTGAGACCGCCCTTTTTGGCCACCATTGTCGCCGCGGCATCGGTGCCGATCATGGCGATGGACCCCTGCGTGGAGTTGACCGCCAGCGAATAGCGGAACGTCAGGTGTTCGAGCAGGTCACCGAGCACCGACTTGTCGATGATCTGGCTGCACATCACCAGGTGCATTCCCAGAGAGCGGCCGACGCGGCCGACGCGGATCAGCAGCTCCAGGTAGTTCGGGCGGTCTTTGAGGAACTCACCGAACTCGTCGATGATCACGATGAGGTCCGGCAGCGGCGGCCACTGCGGGTCGCCTGGATGTGCCTGCTGCTTCTCGCGGTACTCGAAAATGTCCCTGCACCGCTTCTCGGTGGTGATGAACT
>NZ_JBYCLA010000009.1:0-6427 GCF_057473665.1 Mycobacterium sp. TH-M25 | reverse complement strand
GCCATCGGGGCGGCCGTGGACCGCAGGTCCACCCTGGGGCCGCCGACGGTGGCCGGCGGCGCGCTCTGCCACGTCACGACCACCGCCGTGAACAAGGCGCCGAACGCTGCCAGCAGGCGCAGCTTGCCGACCATCGGGCCCCCTCGGGTCATGTGACTTCTGCGGGGAGTTTACAAGTCAGACCCGCGCCGCCACAGAGTAAACGAGAACCTGTTCTAGTCCATTGCGCCGCCACGCCGGCAGAGCGACAACGACCAGCCGTTAGGCTGGGGAGTCGTGGCTTGGCAAGAACACGGGCAGCAGCCCCCGACCGCACGACAGCCGACGCTGTGGGCGGTATCGGATTTGCACACCGGCCACGTGGGCAACAAACCGGTCACCGAGTCGCTGTATCCGTCGACGCCGGACGACTGGCTGATCGTGTGCGGTGATGTCGCCGAACGGACCGATGAGATTCGCTGGGCGCTGGACCTGCTGCGACGTCGGTTCGCCAAGGTGATCTGGGTGCCCGGCAACCATGAGCTATGGACCACGAACAAAGACCCGATGCAGATCTTCGGCCGGGACCGCTACGACTATCTGGTCAACATGTGTGACGAGTTGGGTGTGGTGAGCCCCGAGCATCCCTACCCGGTGTGGACCGAGCGGGGCGGCCCGGCGACCATCGTGCCGCTGTTCTTGCTCTACGACTATTCGTTCCTGCCAACGGGCGCGACGACGAAAGCCGAGGGTCTGGCGATCGCGCGGGAGCGCAATGTGGTGTGCACCGACGAATTCCTGCTCTCCCCGGAGCCCTACCCCACGCGCGAGGCGTGGTGCCAGGAGCGCGTCGCGGCCACCCGCAAGCGTCTCGACGACCTGGACTGGATCAACCCGACCGTGTTGGTCAACCATTTCCCGATGGTCCGCCAGCCCTGCGACGCCTTGTTCTTCCCGGAGTTCTCGCTGTGGTGTGGAACCACCCAGACCGCGGACTGGCACACCCGCTACGACGCCGTGTGTTCGGTCTACGGGCACCTGCACATTCCGCGGACCACCTGGTATGACGATGTGCGCTTCGAAGAGGTGTCGGTGGGCTATCCACGCGAGTGGCGCCGCCGCAAGCCCTACAGCTGGCTGCGCCAGGTGCTGCCCGATCCGAAGTATGCACCCGGCTATCTCAACGACTTCGGCGGGCACTTCGTCATCACCGAGGAGATGCGGGCTCAGGTTCAGCAGTTCCGCGACCGGCTGCGTCAGCGGTAGGCCGATGACGCTGACCACCTTGATGTCTGCGGTGCTGCCCAGCGCCGCCGACCTGGCCTGCGCCGAATTGTATTCCGATCCGCCGGGATTGGCGCCGATGGCCGAAGAAGAACCACTGATCGAGCGGTCGGTGGCCAAGCGGCGCAACGAGTTCGTCACCGTCCGTTACTGCGCACGTATTGCGTTGGGCGAGCTCGGATTTCCACCGGTTCCGATTCTCAAGGGGGAGAAGGGCGAGCCCTGCTGGCCCGACGGCGTGGTCGGCAGCATCACCCACACCGCGGGTTATCGCGGCGCGGTGGTCGGTCTCAACCGGGCGGTCCGCTCGGTGGGGGTGGATGCCGAACCGCATGACGTCCTGCCGGACGGTGTGCTCGACGCGATCAGCCTGCCCGCCGAGCGTGCCGAGATCGCGGCCCTGCCCGCGGGTATGCATTGGGACCGAATTTTGTTCTGCGCCAAGGAGGCAACCTACAAGGCTTGGTTCCCGTTGACCAAGCGTTGGCTCGGCTTCGAAGACGCGCACATCATCTTCACCGTCGACGAATCCGGCTCCGTCGGCGGGTTCGAATCCACGATTCTGATCGACGGAGGCACGCTTTCGGGGCCGCCGTTGCGCACCCTGGCCGGGCGGTGGTCGGTGGCCCGCGAGTTGGTGCTCACCGCGATCACCTTATGACTGCGGGTCTTGTCGTCGTCGACAAGCCGGCCGGCATGACGAGTCATGATGTGGTGGGCCGCTGCCGGCGCATTTTCGGCACCCGCCGAGTGGGGCATGCCGGGACGCTGGATCCGATGGCAACCGGAGTCCTGGTGATCGGGATCGACCGGGCGACCAAGATCCTCGGCCTGGTGACCGAAACCGCGAAGTCTTACACGGCCACGATCAGGCTTGGCCAGGCCACGTCCACCGAGGACGCGGAAGGCGAAATCACGCAACAGATTTCGGCTCAGGACGTTACCGACGACGCTATCGAGGCGGCGATCGCGAGACTGCGCGGCGATATCGCGCAGGTCCCGTCGGCGGTCAGCGCCATCAAGGTCGGCGGGCAGCGCGCCTACCGGTTGGCCCGCGAGGGCCACACCGTCGAACTGGCTGCCCGGCCGGTGCGCATCGAGCGGTTCGACGTGACTGCGGTGCGTCGCCACGACCAACTGGTCGATGTCTGCGTCGAGGTGGATTGCTCCTCGGGTACCTACATTCGTGCGCTGGCCCGCGATGTCGGCGCGACGCTGGCGGTCGGCGGCCACCTGACTGCGCTGCGACGCACCCGGGTTGGCCGATTCGACTCCGGCCAGGCCGTTTCGCTCGATGATCTGGCCGAACGGCCCGCGCTGAGTGTGACTCTCGACGAGGCGTGTCTACTGCTGTTCGCGCATCGAGCACTTTCCGAAGACGAAGCAGACTCCGTCGCCAACGGGCGCCCGCTGCAATCGGCCGGCATCGACGGCGTTTACGCCGCGCACACCGTCGACGGCCGGGTGATGGCATTGCTGCGCGACGACGGTAGCCGGACCAAGTCGGTCGTCGTGATCCGCCCGGCGAACTTATAACGGCGCGTGGGGGAGCAGCGTGGAGGAGCTTTGTCCGGTAACATTCCAGTGAGAATGTAACTGGACCGAACGGGAGCGGGCGGTAGAAGACGTGACGGAAGTCGGCGAACGACGCGTCAGGCGCACGCAGGCAGAACGCAGCGCCGCCATGCGCACCCGTCTGCTCGACGCGACGATCGAGTGTCTGGTGACCTATGGATACGCCGGCACCACGACACCACGCGTCGCCGAACGCGCCGGGGTCACCCGGGGAGCGCAGATCCACCACTTCCGCTCCAAGGAAGACCTGGTGGTCGCAGCGATCGAGCATCTTGCTCAGCAGCGCGTCCAGGCGGCCATGCGCGAGTTCGGACGGGTGGAAGCCAGTAGTGATCCCGTCTCGACGGTGCTCGATTTCCTCTGGGAGGCCCACCAGGGCCCGATGTTTGTTGCCACGGTGGAACTTTGGGTCGCCGCACGTACCGACTCGGTGCTGGCCGGTCACGTCGAACGGGTGGAGCCGTTGGTCAACAGCACCCTGATCTCGGCAATCGCGCAACTGGTGCCCGATCACGCCATGCGCAAAGATCTGCGCAACTTCGTCTACACCGCGATGGACGCACTGCGGGGGATCCTGCTCGCGAGTTTCGTCGACCGCGACTCCGCTCGCTCGCGCAGGAGATGGGACCGCGCGTGCGAGCAAATGCGGGTCGTTGCCGATGGCCTGCTGACGGCAGATTCGCGCGACTGAGCGCTCGAGTTCCACGACGCCACCGAGCGCCGAGTTACTGACAGCCATCGCCCATTGCAAAGATACAATCAGGTGTGTATGTTTCGTGGCCAAGGGCTAATGCAAGGGAGCGTGATGTCAAACAAGGTCTACGTCATCGGTGTGGGGATGACGAAGTTCGAAAAACCGGGCCGCCGGGAGAACTGGGACTACCCGGACATGGCGCGCGAGTCCGGCACCAAAGCGCTTGACGACGCCGGCATCGACTACCGCCTGATCGAGCAGGGCTACGTCGGATACGTCTACGGCGAATCGACGTCGGGGCAGCGGGCACTCTACGAGTTGGGTCTGACCGGGATCCCGATCGTCAACGTCAACAACAACTGCTCTACCGGGTCGACCGCGTTGTACCTTGCCGCCCAGGCGATTCGCGGCGGGCTGGCCGACTGCACCATCGCACTCGGCTTCGAGAAGATGAAGCCCGGATCGCTGGAGGCGACTTACGACGACCGCACGAACCCGATGGACAAGCACGTCATGGCGATGGCCGAGATATCCGAGGTGCTCTTCCCCGTGGCGCCGTGGATGTTCGGGGCCGCCGCGCGCGAGCACATGCAGCAATATGGCAGCACCGCGGAGCATTTCGCGAAGATCGGCTACAAGAACCACCAGCATTCGGTCAACAATCCCTACGCGCAGTTCCAGGAGGCCTACTCACTCGACGACATCCTGGCGTCGCGGATGATCTACGACCCGCTCACCAAGCTGCAGTGCTCGCCAACCTCCGACGGATCGGGCGCGGCGATCCTGGCATCCGAGGCGTTCGTCGACAAGCACGGCCTGGCCGGCCAGGCGGTGGAGATCGTCGGACAGGCCATGACCACCGACTTCGCCGACAGCTTCGACGGCACCTGCAAGGGGCTGATCGGCTACCACATGAATGTGCAAGCCGCTCAACGGGTTTACGACCAGTCAGGTCTGGGGCCCGAGGAGTTCCAGGTGATCGAGTTGCACGACTGCTTCTCGGCCAACGAACTGCTGCTCTATGAAGCGCTGGGGCTGTGTGCCGAGGGTGAGGCGGCCAAGCTGATCGACAACGGCGACGTCACCTACGGCGGCCGGTGGGTGGTCAACCCGTCCGGCGGACTGATCTCGAAGGGTCATCCGCTGGGGGCCACTGGTCTGGCGCAGTGCGCCGAGCTGACCTGGCAGCTGCGCGGCACGGCCGACAAGCGGCAGGTCGACAACGTCACCGCCGCACTGCAACACAACATCGGGCTCGGCGGCGCCGCGGTCGTCACCGCGTATCAGCGGGCCGAACGCTAAACCACCTTACGAAAGGAACATTCATGGGACACATCGAAGCCACCCGCGAACTGGCGGCCAACCCGGACGCATTGTGGGGAACCGTTAGCGACCTGGCCAACTGGGACAAGTGGTTCACCGTGCACGAGAAGTGGCTCGAGGGGCCGCCGGACACCCTGACCGAAGGCGCCAAGCTGACGGCCAAGATCGTCATGCTGGGGATGGCCAACAAGATCGAGTGGACGATCGAAAAGGTCGATGCGCCGCGCTCGCTGGTCCTCTCGGGAACCGGAATGGCCGGCGTCAAGGCCAAGTTCACCTTCACCATCGACCCTGCCGACAAAGGCTCGAAATTCACGGTTTTCGGCGACTTCGAGGGCGCGATGATCAAGGGCGCGCTGGGCAAGGCCGTGGAGAAGGACGGCGCCAAGCAGCTCACCAAGACGCTCGACCAGTTGGACGCGCTGGCCTCGGCTGGAATGTCGGAGGCTTAACCTGTGACCGAGACGTTGGAATTCGACGACACCGGCCTGGACCGCTGGACCGACGACGAGCGGTTTCACGTCACCCAGGAGCGGCTGGCCGAGTACGCCGCCGCCACCAACGACCCGATCGACGCACACCGCAGCGGGCGCGTTGCGCCACCGGTGTTCGCGATCGTCCCCGTATTCGAGGCGCTGCTCACCCCGGCGGTCGACGTGATGCCGGTCGAGGCCATCCCGCGAGTCGTCCACGGCGAGCAGGATTTTCACTTCCACCGCGCGATTCGTCCCGGGGACAAGCTGGTCTCACGCGGCAAGATGATCGGATATCAGGGATTGGAGAAGGGCACGCGGGCGGCGATCCTGCTCGAATGTCGCACCGAGGACGGCGAACTGGTCAACGAGCAATATGTCACCACGTTTGTGCGGGGCATGACAGTGGCCAAGTCGGTCGGCGTTCTGAGCCCCGAGCACAAGTTCGCCGACAAGCTGCGCGAACGCGCGCCGGTGGCCAAGGTCGTACAGCACGTCGACCACGACCAGACGTTCCGCTACTCGCCAGCGGCCGGTGACCCGATGCCGATCCACCTCGACGAGGAGATCGCCAAGTCCGCGGGTCTGCCCGGGATCATCGCGCACGGGCTGTGCACCATGGCGTTCACCTCGTGGGCGGTGCTGACCGAGCTGGCCGGCTCGGATGTCAACCGGCTCAAGCGGTTTGCGGTCCGCTTCGCCAAGCCGGTGATCCCCGGCGACGACCTGGAGACCCGGATCTGGAAAGTCGGCAGCGAGAACGGAGTCACCACCTACGCATTCGAAACGGCCCGAGGTGACGACGGCCAAGATCTCGTGATCACCGACGGCCTGGCCGTACTGGCCGACTGACGCAAGGAGTCTGACAACACCATGGGTGCATTAGAAGGCCGCGTCGCGGTCATCACCGGTGCGGGTCGCGGCATCGGCCGCGAACACGCCCTGCTGTTCGCCAAGGAAGGCGCCAAGGTCGTCGTCAACGACCTCGGCGGCAGCAACACCGGCGAGGGCGCCGACACCGGCCCGGCGCACGAGGTGGCCGAGGAGATCACCGCCGCCGGCGGCACGGCCGTCGTCAACACCGAGAACGTCTCCACCT
>NZ_JBYCLA010000008.1:0-2193 GCF_057473665.1 Mycobacterium sp. TH-M25 | reverse complement strand
GCGCGCGCTCGTACTGGCTGATCTCTTCCCGCAGCCGGGCATAGTCAAGGACGGCTGCATCCTTGCCGCCGAGTTCGGCGGCAACGTCGTCGAGCATCTGGCGGCCACGTTCGATGCCACGGACCAGGCCGACCACCGAGCGGTCGGCCTGATACTGCGCGAACGACCGCTCCAAGAGCCGGTGCGCCTGCTCGGTGCCCACCCGGTTCACCAGGTTGATCGTCATGTTGTACGACGGCGCGAACGAACTGCGCAGTGGGAAGGTTCGGGTCGAGGCCAGGCCCGCTACCTCGGCCGGTTGGGTGGTCTCCTCGCCGGGATGCCAGAGCACGACGGCGTGACCCTCGACGTCGATGCCGCGCCGACCCGCCCGACCGGTCAGCTGGGTGTACTCGCCAGGCGTCAACGGCAGGTGCTGCTCGCCGTTGTACTTCACCAGCCGCTCCAACACCACCGAGCGCGCGGGCATGTTGATCCCCAAAGCCAGTGTCTCGGTGGCGAAGACGGCGCGGATCAACCCCGCGGTGAAGAGCTCCTCGACGGTATGCCGGAAAACCGGAAGCAGGCCGGCGTGGTGGGCGGCGATGCCGCGCATCAGCGCCTCGCGCCACTGGTGGTAGCCGAGCACGTCGAGGTCTGAGTCTTCGAGGTCACCGCAGCGATGGTCGATCACCTCGGCAATCTGCGCCCGCTCCGCTTCGGTGGTCAGCCGTAGCGACGACCGCAGACACTGTGTCACCGCGGCGTCGCAACCGACCCGGGAGAACACGAACGTGATCGCCGGCAACAGTCCGTCCGCGTCGAGCAGCCGTATCACGTCCGGCCGTGGCGGCGGGCGGTAGAAACCCGAGCGCCCGGAGCCACTTCTGCCGCCCCCGCCTCGCGGACCGCGCCAGTCGGACAGTCGATCGGCCTCACGTCGATGGGCGATGTGGCGCAACAGGTTTGGGTCGACGATTGCGTGCCGCCGGTCTTGGGCGCCTTGCTCGGGTGCGCTGTAGTCGAAGAGGTCAAAGAGTCGCTTGCCGACCAGCATGTGCTGCCACAGCGGGACCGGCCGGTGGTCGTCGACCACCACGGTGGTGTCGCCGCGCACGGTCTGGATCCAGCCGCCGAACTCCTCGGCGTTGCTGACCGTCGCCGACAGGCTGACCAGTCGAACGTCGTCGGGCAAATGCAGGATCACCTCCTCCCACACCGCGCCCCGCATCCGGTCGGCCAGGAAGTGCACCTCATCCATTACCACATATGAAAGGCCTTGCAACGCAGGAGAATCCGCGTAAAGCATGTTGCGCAGCACCTCGGTGGTCATCACCACCACCGGGGCGTCGGCATTGACCGACTGATCGCCGGTGAGTAGCCCGATCTGCTCTCTGCCGTAGCGGGCCACGAAATCGCTGTGCTTCTGGTTGCTCAGCGCCTTGATCGGCGTCGTGTAGAAGCACTTACCGCCCGAGGCCAACGCCAGGTGCACCGCGAATTCTCCGACGATGGTCTTGCCGGCCCCGGTCGGGGCACACACCAGCACACCGTGGCCGCACTCCAGGGCCGCACAGGCCCGCCGTTGGAAGGGATCAAGCTCGAACGCCAGGTCCGCTGCGAATCGAGCCAATTCACCGGCGAGCGCATCATCGCTACCGACGTCAGGTGATGTCGTCATGAGGTCCGGCGATGCTCGACGGTGCTCCGACCGCAGACGGTGAGTCGACCGCGGGCGGCGGATCGATGACCGATGCTTCGTCGTCGTCGAGGGCGGTCAGTGCTTCGCGTCTGGCTTTGCGTTTGTCGTGCACGCGCGCTATTTGGATGGACAGTTCGAGCAGCAGCGTCAGCGCCAGGCCCAGCGCCGTCATCGAGAACGGGTCGGAGCCGGGCGTGAAAATCGCCGCGAAGACGAACATGGCGAAGATCAGGCCACGCCGCCCTGACTTGAGTCGCTCGTAGGTCAACACCCCGACGAAGTTGAGCATCACGACGAGCAGCGGAAATTCGAAGCTGACGCCGAACACCAACAGCAGGTTGATCAGGAACCCGAAATACCGCTCGCCGGACAGCGCGGTCACCTGCACGTCGCTGCCGACGGTCAGCAGGAAGTGCAGGGCTTTGGCCAGCACGAGATAGGCCAGCACCGCGCCGGTGACGAACAACAGCGCCGCCGGAACCACGAACGCGACCGCGAACCGCTTCTCCTTC
>NZ_JBYCLA010000007.1:0-8036 GCF_057473665.1 Mycobacterium sp. TH-M25 | reverse complement strand
CATCGTTGAAGTACTTGATTGTTTTATCGAAGGCGGCGAGAAAATCCTCGCTCGAGCCAATGTCGTAGATGGCTACTTGCGGCGAGGTGACAGTGGGACTCGGCATATTGTTGGGTAGCTCCGGACAGGTTGAACTCGTAGGGACAAGTGCTGGATTTAATTCGATCGCCCGGAAGCGCTACCGGACTATCTCGTCGAGGCTACTCGACTGGGCCTATGCAGGCCAAACCCGGCCCGCCGGCATCTCCCGGGGAAGCCGCGAATTGGTCGTGATCGGTCGGCCGACGGACGCTAGTGCGCGGCGGTGTCCCAGCTCCGGCCGTAGCCCACCGACACCTCCAACGGCACGTCAAGCGGGTATGCACCGCCCATTTTGTCCCGTACCAGCGCCTCGAGCTGTTCGCGCTCACCCTCGGCGACCTCGAACAGCAGCTCGTCGTGGACCTGCAGCAGCATCCGCGAGGCCAGCCCCGCTTCGGTGAGCGCCTTGTCGACCTCGATCATCGCGACCTTGATGATGTCGGCCGCGCTGCCTTGGATCGGCGCGTTGAGCGCGGCCCGCTCGGCGGACTCGCGGACCTGCCGATTGCTGCTGTCCAGCTCCGGCAGATAGCGGCGACGGCCCAGCACCGTGGAGGTGTAGCCGTCCTTGCGGGCCTGCTCGACGACGTTCAGCAGGTAGGCCCGAATACCGCCGAACCGCGCGAAGTACTGGTCCATCTGCTCTTTGGCTTCTTCGGTGGAGATCTTGAGCTGAGCGGACAATCCGTAGGCGCTCAGCCCATAGGCCAGGCCATAGGACATCGCCTTGACCCGTCTCCGCAGCTCGGCGGTGACCTCCTCGATCGGCACCCCGAAGGCCCGCGACGCGACGAACGAGTGCAGGTCCTCGCCGGTGTTGAACGCCTCGATCAGGCCGTCGTCGCGGGACAGGTGGGCCATGATCCGCATCTCGATCTGGCTGTAGTCGGCCGTCATCAGCTCGGCGTAGCCCGCGCCCACCACAAAGGCGTCGCGGATCTGCCGGCCGGCGTCGGTGCGGATCGGGATGTTCTGCAGATTGGGCTCGGTGGACGACAGCCGGCCAGTCGCCGCGATGGTCTGGTTGAACGTGGTGTGGATACGGCCATCTGCGGCCGTCGAATTGAGCAAGCCGTCGACGGTCACTTTCAGCCGGGTGACATCGCGGTGGGTCAGCAGATGCTGCAAGAACGGATGCCCGGTCTTGTCGAACAGCGTCTGCAGCGCGTCGGCGTCGGTGGTGTATCCGGTCTTGGTCCGCTTGGTCTTCGGCATCTCCAACTCGTCGAACAGCACCACCTGCAGCTGTTTTGGCGAGCCGAGGTTGATCTGCTTACCGATCACGGTATAGGCCGCTTCGGCGGCAGCACGGATCTGGTCGCCGAATTGGCTTTGCAGCGAGTTCAATTGGTCCAGATCGACGGCGATACCGACAGCTTCCATGGCCGCCAGCGCCCGTTGCACCGGCAGTTCCATCTCGGCCAGCAGCGACGTCGAGTCGATCTGGTCCAGTTCGACGTCCAGGGCGTCGGCAAGGTCGACGACTGCACGGGCGCGCAGCACCGCGGTCTGCACGGCTTGCTCGTCGACGCCGTCGCTGTCATCGAGTAGCGAAAGCTGTTGCTGCTCCGATGTTTCCGCGCGCAATTCGCGACGCAGATAACGCAGCGACAGGTCGTCGAGGGTGAAGCTGCGTTGCCCGGGCCGAACAAGATAGGCGGCCAGCGCGGTGTCGGAGCTGACGCCGTTCAGCGTCCAGCCGCGTCCGGCGAGGTCGTGGATGGCCAACTTGGCCTCGTGTAAGGCTTTCGGCTTTTCGGGGTCGGCCAGCCAAATGGCCAGCGCGGCGTCGTCCTCGGGTGTGACGGTGGTGGTGTCGATGTAGGCGCCGTCGCCGTCTGCGGCGGCGATCGCCAGGGCGGTTGCGTCGCCGCCGTAGGGTAGATGCGTCCCGACCACTGCCAGGCCGGCACGGCGACCGTCGGCGACGTGGTCGGTGAGCCACTGCGCGACCGTGCCGGGCTCCAGCGCTCCCCCGCGCACGTCGAACCCTGCGTCGACCTCCGGTTCGACGGCGGCCAGCGTGTCGAACAGCCGGTCGCGCAGCACCCGGAACTCGAGCTGGTCGAACAGTTGGTGGATCTGGTCGCGGTCCCAGGGCTGCATCCGCAACGTGTCCGGTGTCTGGGCCAGCGGCACGTCACGGACCAGATCGGTGAGCTCGCGGTTGAGTACCACGCTGGACAGGTTGGCCCGCAACGCGTCGCCGACCTTGCCGCGCACCGAATCGACGTCGTCGACGAGCGCCTGCAGCGACCCGTATTCGGCGATCCACTTGGTCGCGGTCTTCTCCCCCACGCCGGGAATGCCGGGCAGGTTGTCGCTCGGGTCGCCGCGCAGCGCGGCGAAGTCGGGGTACTGCTTTGGCGTCAGGCCGTACTTCTCGACCACGGCCGCCGGGGTGAAGCGGGTCAGCTCGCTGACCCCCTTGCGCGGGTACAGCACCGTCACGTCGTCGGAGACCAGCTGTAGCGCGTCGCGGTCACCGGTGACCACCAAAACCCGGTAGCCCTCGTTCTCTGCCTGGGTAGTCAGCGTGGCGATTACGTCGTCGGCTTCGAAGCCGGGCTCGGCGAGGGCCGTAATGCCCAGTGCCGCAAGGACTTCCTTGGTGATGTCGATCTGACCACGGAACTCGTCCGGGGCGCTCGACCGGTTGGCCTTGTATTCCGGGTAGCGGTCGGAGCGAAACGTCTGACGCGACACGTCGAAGGCGGCGGCGATGTGGGTGGGCGCCTCGTCGCGCAGCAGGTTGATCAGCATCGCGGTGAACCCGTACACCGCGTTGGTGGTCAGTCCGCCCTGGGTTTTGAAGTTCTCGGCGGGCAGCGCATAGAAGGCCCGGTATGCCAGCGAGTTGCCGTCCAGCAGCATCAAGGTGGGCTTGTCGTCGGTGGCCTTGCCGGCCTGTGTCTTCTTGCTCGCGGTCCTGGCTGGGCTCACGGCCTCAACTCTAGGCACTGGGTCCGACGCCGAGTAGCGACGTCCACCGCCTCGAACTGCAACACGTTTCAGTTTTAGGGTCGGTCTGGGTAGGCTGGCCCGGTGCCCGAGGTCACCAGCAAACAACCGGCAATCGACGGATGGTTCGCCACCGACGAGACCGCCAATCCGCATCTGATCGGCAGTAAGTGCCCGAAGTGCGGCACCTACGTATTCCCGCCGCGGGAGAACAACTGCCCCAATCCGGCCTGCGACAGCGACCTACTAGAGGCCGTCGCCTTATCGCGGCGCGGGACACTGTGGAGCTACACCGAAAACCGCTATCCCCCGCCGGCGCCCTACCCTGCTCCGGATCCGTTCGAGCCGTTCGCTATTGCCGCGGTGAAACTCGCCGACGAGGGCATCATCGTGTTGGGCAAGGTCGTCGAGGGCACCCTGGCCGCCGATCTCAAAGTCGGCATGGCGATGGAGTTGGCCACCATGACCCTGTTCACCGACGCCGACGGGGTCGAACGCCTCGTGCACGCCTGGAGGCGCGCCGGTGACGATGCAGAGCGAAGCGATGAAAAGGAGCGGCGCAAATGAGGATCGCGAAATGAGTCCCGATCCGCTCTACATCCTCGGCGCCGGCATGCACCCGTGGGGCAAGTGGGGCCGAGACTTCACCGAATACGGCGTCGTCGCCGCCCGCGCCGCACTGGCGGAAGCGGGCCTGGACTGGCAGCAGATCCAGTTGGTCGCGGGGGCCGACACCATCCGCAACGGCTACCCCGGCTTCATCGCCGGGTCGACGTTCGCGCAGAAGCTCGGCTGGAACGGCGTGCCGGTCAGCTCCAGCTATGCCGCCTGCGCCAGCGGATCGCAGGCACTGCAGAGCGCACGCGCCCACATCCTGGCCGGGTTCTGCGACGTCGCGCTGGTCATCGGTGCCGACACCACCCCTAAGGGCGCCTTCGCCCCGGTCGGCGGCGAACGCCGAGGAGACCCGGACTGGCAGCGGTTTCACCTGATCGGCGCGATGAACCCGGTGTACTTCGCCCTGCTCGCTCGTCGCAGGATGGATCTGTACGGGGCGACGGCGGAAGACTTCGCCCAAGTGAAGGTGAAGAACTCGCAGCACGGCCTGCAGAACCCGAATGCGCGGTACCGCAAGGAATCCTCGGTCGAAGACGTGCTGGCCAGCCCGGTGGTCAGCGACCCGCTGCGCCAGCTCGACATCTGCGCCACCTCCGATGGCGCGGCCGCCCTGATTGTGGCCAGCGCGGACTTTGCCCGCAAGCACCTGGGCTCCCTCGACGGCGTGCCGTCGGTGCGCGCGGTGAGCACCGTGACGCCGCAGTACCCGCAGCACCTGCCCGAATTGCCAGACATTGCAACGGATTCCACTGCTGTCGCGCCTGCGCCCGAGCGGGTGTTCAAAGACCAGATCCTCGACGCGGCCTACGCCGAGGCAGGCATCGGGCCCGAGGACGTCAGCCTGGCCGAGGTCTACGACCTGTCCACCGCGCTGGAACTCGACTGGTACGAGCATCTGGGCCTGTGCCCCAAAGGCGAAGCCGAAGCGCTGCTGCGCAGCGGCGCCACCACCATCGGCGGCACGGTGCCGGTCAACGCGTCTGGGGGGCTGGCGTGCTTCGGTGAGGCCATTCCCGCCCAGGCGATCGCGCAGGTCTGCGAGTTGACCTGGCAGTTGCGCGGTCAGGCCACCGGGCGGCAGGTGGAAGGCGCCACCGTCGGCGTCACCGCGAACCAGGGCCTGTTCGGCCACGGCTCCTCGGTGATCGTCGCGCGCTAGCCGCGATGGGGCTGTGGCCTCGTCGAGTGTGCAGCTCGTGAGTGCCAAGTCGTTGTTTCGGCACACGTAAGCTGCACAGTCGCGTCTACTTCGCCGCCGGTGGCGCGTCCTTCGAGACGTCCAAGGTCTCCAAGACGACTTCGGCGACGTGCTTCATGGTCGTGCGGCGGTCCATCGCCGCACGCTGAATCCACTTGAACGCCTCAGGCTCAGTCATGCCCTGATTGGCCTGCAGCAGACCTTTCGCCCGTTCGACCAGCTTGCGGGTCTCCAGCCGGTCCGACAGCGTCTCGACCTCGCTCTCGAGCGCCTTGACTTCGCTGAATCGACTCAGCGCCACTTCAATCGCAGGAATCAGGTCCGAGATGGTGAAGGGCTTCACCAGGTAAGCCATCGCGCCGGCGTCACGGGCTTTTTCGACGAGGTCGCGCTGGCTGAACGCGGTGAGTATCACGATTGGCGCGACGCGCTTGGCGGCGATCTCCGACGCAGCGTCGATGCCGTCGCGACGCGGCATCTTGACGTCCATGATCACCAGGTCGGGCTTGAGCTGTTCGGCCAGCTCGACGGCTTCCTGGCCGTCGCCGGCCTCTCCGACGACTTCGTAGCCTTCTTCGCGCAGCATCTCGGCCAGGTCGAGCCGAATCAGCGCCTCGTCCTCCGCGATCAGAACCCGGTGCGCGATTCGGGCTTCATCCTCGGTCATGGAGACATTCTCTCGCGAACCGCGCCGATCCACGACTGCGGGGCTATTAGTCGGCGCGCCGGAACCGATCCTCTATGGTGGGAGGCCGTAGTGCGCAGGCCCTCGTATCCCAACTGGCAGAGGAAACGGATTCAAAACCCGTCCAGTGTGAGTTCGAATCTCACCGAGGGCACCAAAAACGCCAGGCGAACAAATCACTTCGCCGATCGCACTCCAGATGTTGCGCACCGACGGTCCGTGGCGATCACCTTCAGGGTTGGGTTGCCGCCTCTATACGTGCGGATACGAGATCGGCAAATTCGTTGGCGTAGGCGAGTTGTCGACGCAGCCGTGCAACGCTTTCGGCTGCTTTGTCCCGGTAGTCGCTGAGCTGTTTGGCTGCGGTGCAGCGTTGTGCGCCGGTCGTGGTGGAGTCGCCGAGAATGTCGAAGGAGTCGAGCAGTTCTTTCATCTCCGCGAGGGTGAATCCGAGGGGCTTCATTCGCCGAATAATCAGGAGTCGTTGGACGTCGTGTTCGGTGTAGAGCCGAAATCCTCCGACTGAGCGCGCCGAGGGGGTAACCAGGCCTACCTCGTCGTAGTGACGGACTGTGCGGATGGAGAGCTCGGTTTTGGCGGCAACTTGTCCGATTTGCATCGGGCGGCCTACGGGGCTGCTCACTTGTTGGTCGCCTCCTTGACTCGCCGCGAGTGGTCAGCGGAGCGGGCCGGCTGGGAGTGGCACAGCGGACTCGGCTCAATGTACCCGGATGCCGTCTGGGTACATGCTGAAAGCCCAGCAGCCGGGCCACGTCGGTGGCTCTCGCAGAGGCGTGTTGCGGTCGTCACACCATGGCGTGGCCGCTTTATAGCGTGGCCGCTTTGAAATCTACTCTCACTGGAGGGTAGATTTGTATGCAAGCCGCGACCGAGGTAGCCGTCATTGCGAGTGCGGCCTCAGCAGTATTACGGAGTCGTGCAGGCTGGCGGACACAGTCGGCACGGCGTCGCTGAGTCGAGTCGGCGACCTCAATATGCGGGTGGGCTGACGGGCGCAGTGTCTAGACGTCTGCAGCAGTAGCGGTTGTCATTTCTGCTGCTGAAGAGAATGGACTGGCGAGGTTGTCGACTGATGCTATTCGGCTTGTTGCCGCCCGAGGTCAATTCGGGTCGCATGTACAGCGGTCCCGGGTCGGGCCCGTTGCGTACAGCGGCCGCGGCCTGGGGCCAGTTAACAGACCACTTGTACGGTGCGGCGTCGGCCTACAGTTCGGAAGTCTCGGCGCTGACCTCCGGGTGGCGGGGTCCGTCGTCGGCGGCAATGGTGGCTGCATCGCAGCCGTACGCGGCGTGGATGGTCGCAACGGCCGGCCATGCCGAAAGGACCGCTGAGCAGGCCACGTCTGCGGCGGTGGCGTTTGAGGATGCTTTCGCCGCAACGGTGCCGCCGCCGGTAATTGCGGCCAACCGCACCCAGTTGGCGGTGTTGATCGCCACCAATTTCTTGGGGCAGAACACCCCGGCGATCGCACAGACTGAAGCGCTCTACGCCGAGATGTGGGCTCAAGATGCGGCAGCGATGTACGGGTATGCGGCCTCGGCCTCGGCCGCGTCCGTGCTGACACCGTTCGTCGCCCCACCGCGCACCACCGACGCCAACGGCGCCGCAAGCCAGGGTCTAGCGCTCGCTCATGCCGCGGCCAATGCCTCCGGCGCGCAGGCTCAATCGTTGCCTCAGGCGCTGTCAGCGATGGCTCAGGCGATGCCCGGTGTCACGGCCGCCAATGCTCAAGCCGGTGCTGGGGCGCCCTCTTTGCTGTCGGCTTTGGACGATTACTTCACCGGCCGGCTATCACCATTTCTGCTTTTCGAAATCGGCGCGATTCCGGAGCTGTTGGCAGCACAGCTCTATCTGCTCCCGCAGGCGCTTGCCGATGCCGCTGAGGCGCCGGGCGCAGCGGCTGCGACCGCGTCGCTGGATGCTCCTGCCGGGTCGGCATCGGTGACCGTGATAAACACCGTATGGGGGGAGCTGGCCCGCGCCGATATGGTTGGGGGCCTGGCGGTCCCGCAGGCCTGGACGGTCGCTGCGCCTACCGTCAAGACCGCCGCGGTGGCGTCGGCGGCATCCGATCCACCCGGCCCGGCCGACAGCGCGGCGGTCAGCGCCGAAGATCCCGACGCGTTGATCAACGAGGCCCTGCCGGCGGCGTTGCCCGCCCAGGGTCGCTTTGGTCTGTCGGCCAAGGTGGGAGCGTCGAATCTGGCCGGGCGTTCCGTGCTCAAATCTCGCGGTCACGCAGGATCGGTGGAGTGGGGCAGCGCATGCGCGGCGGACACCGCAGAGAACGTCTCCAACATTTTCGTGATCTCGGAGCGTGGTGAGTGAGCGGTGATGGGGCCGATGTCGTGACGGGGACTCGAAGAGGATCAGTTTGGTGATGGATTATGGCGCGTTGCCCCCGGAGGTCAATTCGGCGCGGATGTACAGCGGTGCGGGCTCGACTCCGCTGCTGGCCGCGGCGGGCGCCT
>NZ_JBYCLA010000006.1:0-6552 GCF_057473665.1 Mycobacterium sp. TH-M25 | reverse complement strand
GGCAAGGTCCGCGCCGTGTACGAGCCCATCACCAAGACCACCATCATCACGCCCAGCGAATTCATCGGCACCATCATGGAACTGTGTCAGTCGCGGCGCGGCGAACTCGGCGGCATGGACTATCTGTCGCCCGAGCGCGTCGAACTGCGCTACACGATGCCGATGGGAGAGATCATCTTCGACTTCTTCGACTCGCTGAAATCGCGCACCCGCGGCTACGCCAGCCTCGACTACGAAGAGTCCGGCGAGCAGGAGGCCGCGCTGGTCAAGGTCGACATCCTGTTGCAGGGCGAGGCCGTCGACGCGTTCAGTGCGATCGTGCACAAGGACGGGGCCGCGGCCTACGGCAACAAGATGACCACCCGGCTCAAGGAGTTGATTCCCCGCCAGCAGTTCGAGGTGCCGGTCCAGGCCGCGATCGGATCCAAAATCATTGCCCGCGAGAACATCCGCGCGATCCGCAAAGACGTGCTGTCCAAGTGCTACGGCGGTGACATCACCCGCAAGCGCAAATTGCTCGAGAAGCAGAAGGAAGGCAAGAAGCGGATGAAGACCATCGGCCGGGTCGAGGTGCCGCAGGAGGCGTTCGTCGCCGCGCTGTCCACGGATTCCGCGGGCGACAAAGGCAGCAAGAAGTAGCCATGCAGGGGTCCGCGACGGCAGCAGTGTGCACGGTGGTTGCCGCGCTCGCGGTGGGCTGCGGGTCGGTCGTCGCGGGCACGGCCGCGCCGGCCCCGAACCTGAAGCCTCGACCTTTGTCCGGCCGGGCCGTCGAACACGCGTTGCTCGGCGGCAAAGCGTTGTCGCAGATGCTCGGTCAGCCGTTCGTCACCCGTCAGCCCGCGAAATTCGGTGGGCTCGACATCCTCGACCAGCGTAAGGCGCCACCGGAGTCAGCGGCCTGCCTTGAGGTCACCGCCATGCTGCAGAAGAGCGTGTACGGTCTCGCCAATGTCCAAGCCGTGGCATCGGCGTCGTGGTGGAACAACGGTGACCCGGCTCAGGTGATCAGCGTGAGGGAGGGCGTGGTCGCGCTATCGACGGCGGCCGAGGCGCAGGCGCTGTTCGCGAAATTTCGCGACCAGTGGCGGCAGTGCAAGGGGCAGAGCACGACCGAACGGACCGGGCCGATCAGTACGACGACGGTGATCGACGACGTCCGAACACTGGATTCCGTTGTCACAGCAACCAATACCGCTACCGCGACGCTGGCCAACATGCCGCCCCTGCAGCCCACGCCGGTCGCCCGCGCCGTCGGTGTCCGATTGAACTGCATCGTCGAGGTTTCGATGATCGTCTTCGGTGACCGACGGCCGTCGGATCCGGGATCGGCGAGCCCGGACACCAGTGCGGTCGACGTCGCCCACGCGATGATGGAGAAGGTCAGCGACCTCAGCTGACCCGGTACCCGCTGATGACCGCCGACGCACGGACCCGCACCGACATGTGCCCCGGGGTGTGGCGCCCGTGGTCGGCCGAGGACGGGCTGCTGGTGCGCATCCGGCTGATGGGCGGTCTACTGCCCACGGCGGCGCTGCGACGACTGGCCGAGGTCAGCCGCCAGCACGCCGACGGCTGCATCTACCTGACCGGGCGCGCGAATCTGCAACTGCGGGGAATGCGAGGGGACGGACCCCACCTGGCCGAGGCCGCCGTGACGGCTCTCGAGTCGACCGGGCTGATCCCTACCCGCACACACGAACTCGTGCGGAACGTGCTTGCGTCACCCCAGACCGGTCTGGCCGGCGGTCGCGCCGATCTGCGGCCCGTCATCGCACGCCTCGATACGCTGCTGTGCGCCGAGCCCCGACTCGGCCTGCTGCCGGGGCGCTTCCTGTTCACGTTGGACGATGGCCGCGGCGATCTGCTAGACCGCCTCACCGGCGCCGGCAAGCGCGGCACCGACCTCGGTTTCGTGACGCTGGATGACGGGACGGTCCAGGTGCGGGTCGGCGCTCAGTGGGGCGATCTGACCCCGTTGGCTGACGCTGCCGACCGGTTGGCGGCGCTGGCAACGGAATTCCTCGACGCCCGGGGAACGGGAGCCGACGCGCCGTGGCACATTCGCGAACTCGCCGAACCGCTGCAGCCACCCGTTCCCGCCGACACTCGTATCCCGCCTGCGGCGCCGCCGCTGGCCTATGGAAAAGTGCCAGGCGGCACCCACACGCCCGTCGAGGACGGCGTCCTGACCTCTGAGATGGTCCGAAAGCTGCTCGAAAGCGCCTCCGGTGTGGGCAATGTCGTCATAACGCCGTGGCGCGGCGTCCTCGTCCCGAACACGCCGGAGGTATCCGAGTGACCCCGACGAGCCGACCGACCCGACGCTACGACTACATCGCCGACGGTCCGGCGATCTACGCGGACTCGTTCGCCACGATCCGCCGCGAGGCCGACCTGTCGCGCATCCCGGCCGAGGCCGAAAAGCTGGCCGTCCGCATGATTCACGGGACCGGCCAACCGGATCTCGTCGACGACCTGATCGTGCACCCGGCCCTGGTGCCGGCCGCACGCTCGGCGCTGCAATCAGGCGCGCCCATCCTGTGTGACGCCCGGATGGTCGCCACCGGGATCACCGCCGGCCGGCTACCCGCCGCCAACGACGTGCACTGTTTCCTCACCGAACCCGGCGTGCCGGAGTTGGCGAAGCAATGGCACACCACTCGCACCGCGGCGGCGGTGTCATTGTGGGAACCGTTGCTGCACAACGCAGTCGTCGCTATCGGCAACGCCCCGACCGCGCTGTTCCATCTGCTGGAGATGCTGATCGACGGCGCGCCGCGGCCCGCGGCGATCGTCGGGTGCCCGGTCGGGTTCATCGGTGCCGCGGAATCCAAGCACGCTCTCGCATCCTTGGCCCGCGACCACGGCATCGACATCCCGTTCGTGACGGTGCGGGGTCGACGCGGTGGCTCGGCGATCACCTCCTCGGCCGTCAACGCGCTGGCCTCGGAGGCCGAATGACAGCCGGCCGCTTCTACGGAATCGGCTTGGGCCCAGGTGATCCCGAGCTGATCACTTGTAAGGCGGCGCGCATCATCGGTGAGTCCGACGTCGTCGCCTACCACGCCGGGGTGAACAAGCAGTCCTACGCGCGAACGATCGCAGCGGGCCTGATTCCCGCAGCCGCCATCGAAGAGGAGCTGCGCTACCCGCTGACCACCGGAACCACCGATCATCCCGGCGGCTACGCCGGCGCACTGGCCGAGTTCTACGAGGAATCGGCCACCAGGCTCGCCGCGCATCTGGATGCCGGCCGCACCGTTGCCCTTCTCGCCGAGGGGGATCCGCTGTTCTACGGCTCGTTCATGTACATGCACGATCGGCTCAGCGCCCGGTTCGTCACCGAGATTGTGCCCGGGATACCGGCATTCACCGCCGCGACGGCGGCCGTCGCCTCGCCGCTGGTCCGCCAGACCGACGTGCTGACCGTGCTGCCCGGCACGTTGCCGGAAGCCGAACTCGCGCGGCGACTGGCCGACACCGACGGCGCGATCATCATGAAACTGGGCCGCACGTTTCCGGCCGTCCGCCGCGCACTCGCCGCGGCCGGGCGACTCGATCATGCGATGTACGTCGAGCGGGCCAGCCACCCGCAGCAGCGGTGGATGCCGGTGGTTGACGTCGACGCATCGACCGTCCCGTACCTCTCGCTGATCGTGGTCAACGGCGATTCGATCAACGGCCCGCGATCGCGCATCATGGTCGAAGAGCCCATCATGGTCGAAGAGCCCAGCCCTGCAACCATTTCCACATGCGCCGGCGAGCTTCTCGTCATCGGCCTGGGTCCGGGCCCAGCCCATTGGATGACGCCCGAGGCTTCGGCCGCACTTGCCCAGGTACGGCATGTGGTCGGCTATGCCCCGTATGTTGCACGAGTGCCGCAACGCGAAGGTCTGCAGCGGCACGCATCCGGCAACGCCGTCGAAGCCGACCGGGCGCGCTTCGCGCTCGAGCTCGCCCGGTGCGGCGAACCCGTCGCCGTGGTCTCCGGCGGCGATGCCGGAGTGTTCGGCATGGCCTCGGCGGTGTTCGAGGCAGCCGAGGATCCGCGGTTCGCCGACGTATCGATTCGGGTGCTTCCCGCCGTCTCGGCTGTGCATGCCGTCGCCGCGTTGGCCGGTGCGCCGCTGGGTGCGGACTTCGCGGTGCTGAGCCTGTCGGACCGGCTCAAGCCGTGGTCGGTGATCGAGAAGCGTCTGCGCGCCATCGCCGATGCCGATCTCGTTCTGGCCATTTACAACCCGGCCTCGCGCTCCCGGCCGGACCAGATCAAGCTGGCCCGCGACATCCTGCTCGAACATCGGCGCGCAGACACCGTCGTCGTCGTCGGGCGTGACGTCGGGCGAGCCGAGGAAGCGCTGACGGTGACGACACTGGGCGACCTCGACACCGACGTCATCGACATGAAAACCCTTGTCGTGGTGGGGGCATCGAGCACCAAGGCCACGCCGAAAGATCGGGTATGGACGCCGCGGTGGGTGCGATGAGCGCCGTGCAATTCGTCGGCGCCGGACCGGGGGCCGCCGACCTGCTGACCGTGCGGGCCGCCCGACTGCTCGCAGCCGCGGACACCGTCTTGTATCCGGGCAGTTATCTCGACCCCGAGCTACTCGAGAGCTGTTCTGCGACGGCTACATTAGTCGACACCCAGAAACTGAACCTCGACCAGATCGTCGCCCGGATCGTCGAGGCGCACCGCGCCGGCCGGTGCGTCGTCCGATTGGTGTCGGGTGATCCGTCGCTGTACAGCGCGGTCTCGGAGCAGACCCGCCGGCTCGATTCGGCCGACGTGCCGTGGGAGATCACGCCGGGAGTACCGGCATACGCCGCCGCAGCGGCGCGTGTCGGTCGCGAGCTCACGGTTCCGCTGCTCGCGCAATCCGTCGTGCTGACGCGCACTCAGGCGCGCTCCACCGCGATGCCCGACACCGAGTCGCTGACCGCCTTCGCCGCGACCCGCGCAACGCTGGTGCTGCACCTGGCCATTACCGCCATCCGAGCGGTGATGGACGAGCTGACGCCGACCCACGCCCAGGACTGCCCGGTGGTAGTGGTGTACCGGGCGTCGCAGCCCGACGAACTCGTTCTGCGCGGCACCGTCGCCGACATCGCCGATCAGGTCGAGGCGGCCGGGCTGAAACAGGCCGCGGTCATTATGGTGGGCGAAGCGCTTGGCGCACAGCCGGATCCGCGGGCGGGAGAGAGCCATCTCTATGACCCGCAGCGCGATCGACCGGCTACAACGTGAAAGCCCACTGGGTCACCGCGCGCGACGGTGTCCACCCGGTGAACGACCCGACCGGCGCGGCCTGCTCCACGTGAATACGGGTGAGTTCACCGCCGTGCTCGCCGTAGGCCGCTACCAGCACCGCCTCGGTCTCGACCGTCACCCCGTGCGCTACGATCCGGCCACCGCCGGGCAGCGCATCGAGGCAGCGCTGCACGACGCCGGGCCGACTGGCGCCGCCGCCGATGAACACCGCGTCGGGAGTTGCCAAGTCGCTCAACGATTCCGGAGCGGTGCCGCAGACCACCTGCAGTGCGGGCACACCCAGCGAGCGCGCGTTGTGGGCGATCCGCTCGGCGCGCACCGGGTCGGCCTCCACGGCGACGGTCCGGCACGTCGGGTGAGCGCGCATCCACTCGATGCCCACCGACCCGGCGCCCGCGCCGACGTCCCACAACACCTGGCCGGGAGCGGGCAACAGCCGGGCCAGGGCGGCGGCTCGCAGATCCCGCTTGGTGAGCTGGCCGTCGTGGGAGAAGGCGTCGTCGGGCAAACCGCTCGCCCAGCCGGCGAGCAGTGGTCCGTTCAGCTGCAGCGCAACGACATTCAGTCGCGGCGAGTCGCCCGCGAACTCGTCGACAGTCGAGTCGTGAAAAGTCTCGAGGTCGCCACCGAGGTTGCCGAGCACCACCAAGCGGCTGGCCCCGTACCCGCGAGCCGTGAGCAGACCGGCGAGGGCCGCCGGGGTTTTCTCGTCCGACGACAGCACCAAAACCCGCCGCCCGGGGGCGAGTTCCCGCAGCACCGAGTGCACGTCGCGGCCTACGACGCTGACCACCGCGGTGGATTCGGCGGACCAGCCGAGGCGGGCCCGCGCCAGCGTCACCGACGACAGATGCGGAACGATCGTCACCCGGTCGGCGCCCAACAGGTCGACCAAGGTGGTTCCGATGCCGCTGCGCAGCGGGTCGCCGGAGGCCAGCGCGACCACCCGCCGGCCCGCGAGCCGGGTCAGCAGGTCCGGCAGCGCCGCGCTCAACGGGGACGGCCACGGTTGGTGCACTTGGCCGCCCGCGGTCGGCAGCAGCGCCAGCTGGCGCGCGCCGCCCAACACGACCTCCGCGGCCGCGACGGCGGCTTGCGCGGCCGGCGTCAGGCCGGCCCACCCGTCGGCGCCGACGCCGACCACAGTTACCCGCAGCTCAGAGGTCGGCACGGCGGCGATGCTAGCGTAAGGCCCGCGATGAACCCTGCGAACAGGCCTAATCATGGCCCCAGCTGATCAGCTGTATCCGTTTCCCGCCGTCGTCGGCGCCGATCCC
>NZ_JBYCLA010000005.1:0-3370 GCF_057473665.1 Mycobacterium sp. TH-M25 | reverse complement strand
GCGGTGGGCTGAAGGCAACCCCGACGCGGTGAACCGCGAACCACTGGACGAAGACGGATATCACAGCAGCCCAATGATTTCCGAGCCGCTCCGACGGCTGGACTGTGCACGCCCGGTGAATGGGGCGGTGGCGATCGTGCTGACCGGCGCACCCGCGATCGGCACGTCGCGGGTGCGGGTGCGCGGCACCGGACGCGAGCATCCGGTGCGGCGTCGCCGCGCCGGCGCGGAGTCGTGGTTCGGGGGCGGCCGCCGCGCCGTCGACGACGCGCTGGGCCAAGCCGGAATGCGCCGCGGTGACCTCGACGTCGCGCAGCTGTACGACCCGTTCACCATCGTCACACTGATCCTGCTCGACGAGTACCGGTTGACCGGCAACGCCCCCGCGGGGGAGTTCGTCCGGACCGGCCAGCTCGGCCCCGACGGTGCGCTGCCGACCAACACCGGCGGCGGTCAGCTGTCCGGTTTCTACCTGCAGGGCATGACGCCGCTGGCCGAGGCCGTGATTCAGCTGCGAGGAGCCGGTGGGGCACGTCAGGTCCCCGGCGCCACCACCGCCCTGGTCGGTGGGATCGGCGGCCGGATGGACCATCATGCTGCGTTGGTACTGGAGCGGGCGGCGTGAGCACATGGACGTCATGACCGACTGGCTGCTGAGCGCCGAGCTGGCGTCCGAGGTCGAGCACGATCCGCTGCGTCCGCTCTACGATGCGGCGGCGCGCGGCGAATTGGCGCTGCCGTTCTGCGCGTCGTGCAAGCTCAC
This sequence comes from Mycobacterium sp. TH-M25, assembly GCF_057473665.1. Classification (NCBI taxonomy): domain Bacteria; kingdom Bacillati; phylum Actinomycetota; class Actinomycetes; order Mycobacteriales; family Mycobacteriaceae; genus Mycobacterium; species Mycobacterium sp. TH-M25. The sequence continues at coordinate 2,607 of NZ_JBYCLA010000005.1, read as the reverse complement.
GCTCGAGCTCGAACAGTTCGTATGCGACGGGTGCGGCGGCCAGCAACCAGACTGGCGGGTGGTGGCGCCCGAGGGCGTCGTGCACTCCTCGACCGTCATGCACCGACGCGAGCCGGGCCTGGTCCTGACCGACGCTCCTTACCCGGTAGTCGACGTCGAACTCGCCAGCGGCCACCGGCTGATCATGACCACGCTGCACCCGGACCCGGACGCCCCCGCGATCGGTTCCGCGGTACGGGTGGCCTTCCGGCGGCTCGGCACGGTCCATATACCCGCCGTGACAAACTCCGCAGACACCACTGAACTGGGGGAACTTGCATGACCACCCTCGAACCACGCACCACCGCGGATGATTTCGACGTCTCGACGGTCGTGCGCCGTGACCGTGTGCACGGCTCGGTCTACACGTCACCGCAAATCTTCGCCCGCGAGATGGACACCATCTTTAAGAGGGGATGGGTGTACGTCGCCCACGAGAGCGAAGTCAGCGAACTCGGCGACTACCTGACCCGGATGATCGGCCGGGAGCCAGTCGTGGTGGCACGCGGGAAGGACGATGTGGTGCGGGTGCTGTTGAACCGCTGCACGCATCGCGCTAACAAGTTGTGCAATGCTGAGAAGGGCAACGCCAACTCGTTCCGCTGCCCGTATCACGGCTGGACCTTCGCCAATACCGGTGCGCTGTCCGGTGTTCCGATGCGCGAGGCTTACGGTGAAGCGTTTAACGACGTGCGCTCCGAACTGGGCCTGGCCGAAGTACCGCGGGTGGATAGCTACGGCGGGTTCATCTTCGCATCGCTGTCGCCCGAGGGTGTCACGCTGGGCGAACATCTGGGCAAGGCGACCCACGCGATTGACCGACTGCTCAACCTGTCGCCCACCCGCGCTATCGACCTGCGCGCCAACTGGATGAAGCATCTGCATCACGCCAACTGGAAGATGGTGGTGGAGAACAATGTCGACGGCTATCACGCGCTGTTCACCCACGCCTCGGTGTACGACGCGATTCGCCCCGCCAAGGTTTCGCACGTGCCTACCAAGGTCGATGTGCTGGTCCGCGATATCGGCGACGGGCACTCCGAGATCGATTACAGCAACGAATACCGCAAGCTCGATGAGGAATTCGTCTGGTACGGCCGAATTCCACGGGCCAAGCTCACTGAGTATGTCGGCGCACTCGAGAACGCCTATGGGCCCGAGCAGGCGCACGATGCGTTGGTGGTCGGCCCGCCGCACACGCTGATCTGGCCCAACCTGTTTCTGGCAGAGATGAACGTGATGTTCGTCGAACCGCAGGCCACCGACCGCACGGTCGCCTACACCACCGCGGTCCTCATCCCGGGCCAGGACAAGCTCAACGAACGCACGCTGCGTCGTGCCGAGGGCGCGATGGGGCCTGCGGGCTTCCTGATCGCCGACGACGGTGAGATCGGCATGCGCAACCAGGCCGGCCTGGCCGCCGAAGAGCCCGAGTGGCTGGTTCTGTCCCGCGGTGTCGACAGCGACGTCACCGATGACACCGGCATCGTAAACACCGACAAGAGCGCCGAGACACCCCAGCGTGGTTTCTATGCCCAGTGGGCGGCTGTCGTCGGTGGAAAGGCCTGACCACCATGACTATCGAGACAGACATTGCTGAGCGGTCTGCAATCATCTCGGCGGCGATGCGCCCACTGCCGGAGCCCGAGATCCTGTCCTTCCTGCACTTGGAGGCGCGACTGGCCGACGAGGGCCGCTACTCGGAGTGGGAGGCCTTGTGGGCCGATGACGAGGACGTCCTCTACCGGGTGCCGATGCACCCCGATGACGACCCCCGCACCACACTGGCCTACATTAACGACAACCGCAGGCGCATCAAAAGCCGTGTCGCCCAGCTTAATACCGGTAACCGCCATTCGCAGATCCCGCCCTCAGTGATGCGCCGGGTACTGTCCAACAGCGAGGTGACCAACACCACCCCGGACACCGTGACCGTCGAGTCTAATTTCGCGTTGTTCGAATACCGTTACCGGCAACGGTTCTGGGCCGGGCGGGTCAGCCACACTGTGCGTCGAACCGGCACATCGGGCGAGCTGTGGCTGCTGCGTAAGATCGTCAATCTGATCGACGCCAGCGCCCCACTCGATACATTGGCTTTCCTGATATGAGAACCGCGTGCTGGTAGGGGATATCTCTGCCAACAATGCGCGCCGCTACCCGGACAAGCAGGCGCTGGTGGACGGCGACCGGGTGTATACCTGGTCGCAGGTCGATGATCGGGCACGGCGGTTGGCCAGCTTGCTCCTGCGCCGTGGGCTGTCGCCAGGCGACCGAGTGCCGGTGATTGCGCGCAATTGTATCGAATGGCCAGAGATTTCGTTCGGGCTGGCCAAGGCGGGACTTATCGCGGTGCCGGTGAACATCCGGTTGGCGCCCGACGAAGTAGCCCACATTCTCGATGATTCGGGTGCGCGGGCCGCGATCGTGCACGACGACCAGTATGAGAAGTTTGCTCTCGAACTCAACGACCTGATCGTCTTGACCATCGGACCGGATTACGAGACCGCCCTGGCGGCAGCTGATCCGAATCTGCCGCGGCTGGACATCTCCCCCGATGACATCGCGGTC
>NZ_JBYCLA010000004.1:0-7828 GCF_057473665.1 Mycobacterium sp. TH-M25 | reverse complement strand
GACGGTCATCGACCCGCACAACAACGTCGAGTTCTTCTTCCTCCGCCCCAAAGACATTGCCATCTACGTCGGCTCGGGCGAGCTCGACTTCGGCATCACCGGAAGGGATTTGGCGCGCGAATCTCGCGCACCCGTGCGTGAACGACTTGCATTGGGCTTCGGCTCGTCCACCTTCCGCTACGCCGCGCCGGCCGGGCGTAATTGGACGATCGACGACCTGGCCGGCCGGCGTATCGCCACCGCCTACCCGAACATCGTGCGCGAAGACCTGGCGGCCCGCGGTATCGAGGCGACCGTCATCCGGCTGGACGGCGCCGTGGAGATCTCGGTGCAGCTCGGGGTGGCCGACGCGATCGCCGACGTGGTGGGCTCGGGCCGCACGCTGAATCTGCACGATCTGGTCGCCTTCGGCGAAGCACTCTGCGATTCAGAGGCTGTCCTCATCGAGCAGGTCGACCCCGACGCCGCCGACGGCGGGCCGGACGCTACCACCCGCAGCCAACTCGTGGCCCGCGTCCAGGGCGTGGTGTTCGGTCAGCAGTATCTGATGCTGGACTATGACTGTCCGCGTGCGGTTCTCGACTCCGCCACGGCTGTAACGCCCGGTTTGGAGTCACCCACGATCGCGCCGCTGGCCGATCCCGAGTGGGTGGCGGTGCGTGCCCTGGTGCCGCGACGGGACGTCAACGCGATCATGGACGAGTTGGCGGCGATCGGTGCGAAAGCGATCCTGGCATCGGACGTCCGGTTCTGCCGGTTCTGATCATGCATGCGCCTGTGTTGTCGGCGTTGCTGTGTTAGCGTCCGCCCAGAGCCGGGATTTCCAGCAGTAGAGGAGAGTCGCAATGACCCATTTCTATGTTCTGCTGCTTGCTCTCGGAATCGGTGTGATCGCCGGTTTGCGAACCTTCACCGCACCGGCCGTCGTGTCGTGGGCGGCGGTGCTGCACTGGATCAACCTCAACAACACCTGGGCATCCTGGATCGGCAGCTTGATCACCGCGCTCATCTTCAGCGTGCTGGCGGTCGGTGAGCTGTTTCTCGACAAGCAATCCAAGACGCCGGCTCGCACGACACCGCCGCCGTTCATCGGCCGGATCATCTCGGGTGGGTTCGCTGGGGCTGTCGTCGGCACCGTGTGGGCGTTCACCTACAGCGCGCTCGGCGCCGGCGTTGTGGGTGCCGTCGTTGGAACGATGGTCGGCTACCAGGCCCGGGCCCGGCTGTCCGGCTCCTTGAGCCGTGACTTGCCGGCCGCTCTGATCGAGGACATCGTCGCAGTCGGTGGCGGATTCGCGCTCGCCGCTGTGATCGCTGCTCTGTGACAACGCGTTTCGACGCGGTCATTGTCGGCGCCGGGCAGGCCGGCCCCCCGTTGGCCGGTCGCCTGACCGCGGCCGGCCAGCGGGTGGCGATGGTGGAGCGCAAGCTGTTCGGCGGTACCTGCGTCAACACCGGATGCATCCCGACCAAGACGTTGGTGGCCAGCGCGTATGCCGCGCAGCTTGCCCGTCGCGGCTCCGACTACGGTGTCAGCACTGGGCCGGTGAGCGTCGACATGTCAAAAGTCAAGGCGCGCAAGGACGGCATCGTCCTTGATGATCGCAATGGTGTCGAAGGCTGGCTGGACGGCATGGACGGCTGCACGGTGTTTCGCGGCCACGCCCGATTCGAAGATCCGCACATGCTGCGGGTCGGGGACGACATGTTGCGCGGTGACCGGATTTTCCTCAACGTCGGCGGCCGTGCCGTGGTGCCTGACATTCCCGGACTGGCCGGCGTCGACTACCTCACCAACGTGTCGATCCTCGAACTCGACACGCTCCCTGAACATCTGGTGATTGTCGGCGGCAGCTACATCGCGCTGGAATTCGCCCAGATGTACCGCCGCTTCGGCGCCCGGGTGACCGTGGTCGAGAAGGGTTCCCGACTGGCGTCCCGCGAAGACGACGATGTCTCCACGGCCATCCGCGAGATCCTGGAAAACGAAGGCGTGCAAATTGTTGTCGACGCCAGTGAAATCCGGATGGCCAAGTGCGACAGCGGGTTCAAATTGACACCTGGACCCGGTGCGGCAGCGATACCGGGCAGCCACCTGCTGCTGGCGGTGGGGCGGCGCCCCAACACCGACGACCTCGGCCTCGATCGGGCCGGTGTCCACGCCGATGGCCGCGGTTACATCACCGTCAACGATCAACTGCGAACCAGTGTCGATCACATCTGGGCGTTGGGTGACTGCAACGGCAAGGGCGCATTCACCCACACTTCCTACAACGACTTCGAAATCGTCGCGGCCAACCTGCTCGACCCGGATTCCCAAGCGACCCCGCGGCTTGTGAGCGACCGGATCCCCACCTACGCGCTCTACATCGACCCGCCGCTGGGCCGTGCCGGGATGACGGTCGAGCAGGTACGTGCCTCCGGCCGCCCCGCGCTGGTCGGTCGGTGGCCGATGACCGGGGTGGGTCGCGCAGTGGAAAAGGGTGAGACGCAGGGCTTTATGACGATCGTCGTCGACGCCGAGACCAAGCAGATCCTCGGGGCGGCTATCCTGGGGGTGGGTGGCGACGAGGCCATCCACGGCATCCTCGACATGATGTCGGCCAAAGTGCCGTACACCACGCTGGCCCGCACGACGCACATTCACCCGACGGTGAGTGAGCTGATACCGACCATGCTGCAGGAGATGTCGCCGCTGCAGTAGTCGGACTCAGGCCGCCGGTTCGGCACCCTGCTGCAGGACGGCGTCGGTGTCACCGTCGTCGGTGACGTCCGGCCAGCCCGGGTACGGCGGCGGTGTGCCGCCGAATGCTGGACAATGCGAGTGATGCGCGCACCAGTCGCACAACCGCGACGGCCGCGGCCTGAAATCGCCGGTGGCACCAGCGGATTGAATGGCATGCCACATCGCCATCAGCGTCTTCTCGAAGCGCAGTAGCTCGGCTTCGTCGGGGGAGTAGTCCAGCAACTGGCCATCGGACAGATAGATCAGCCGCAGTCGCGTCGGCAACACGCCACGCGAGCGCAGCAATGCGACCGCATAAAACTTCATCTGGAACATGGCCTTGAACTCGGCGAGCGCCCGCGCTTGTGGTGGCGCCTTTCCGGTCTTGTAGTCCACCACCCGCAGCTCGCCGGTGGGGGCGACGTCGATACGGTCGATGATCCCGCGCAGCAAGGTGCCGTCGGACAGCTCTACCTCGATGCGCTGCTCGCAGCTCTGCGGGTCGAACCGGGTCGGGTCTTCCAGGCGGTAATAGCCGGACAGCAACTTGCGGGCTTCGTCGAGCAGATCGGTCTGCTGCCCGGCGTCGAACTGCCCGGTGAGCTCGGGCTCGGCGGCGATCACCTGCTCCCACGCCGGGCCGACCAGCGTGTCGACGACCTGTGGACCGCGTTGCGCCGCGGGCAGCCCGTAGAGCTGCTCTAATGCCGCGTGCACGACCGAACCGCGCACCTGCGCGGTGGACGGTGGTTCGGGTAGCCGGTCGATGGCCCGAAAGCGGTAGAGCAGCGGGCACTGCTTGAAGTCGGCCGCCCGCGACGGTGACAGGGCCGGCCGCCGTCTGGCCGATGAGCCCGGTTGGTCGGTCATACCGGCAGCGTAGAAGCCAGGTCGGACAACCCCGAGCACCTCGGGCGGCGCGTCTGCTGGCAGGCTTGGCGGCTGTGCGCGCAACTGGCCCGTTCGTCATCGGTGATCGAGTTCAGCTCACCGACGCCAAAGGCCGCCACTACACGATGGTGCTCAGTGCGGGCAGCGAGTTCCACACCCATCGCGGCGCGATCAGGCATGACGCGGTGATCGGACTGCCGGAGGGCAGCGTGGTCAAGTCGGCCAACGGCGACCAGTTCCTGGTGCTGCGTCCGCTGCTGGTCGACTACGTGCTGTCGATGCCGCGCGGCGCGCAGGTGGTCTACCCGAAGGACGCCGCGCAGATCGTGCACGAGGGAGACATCTTCCCCGGCGCGCGGGTACTGGAGGCCGGGGCCGGCTCCGGGGCGCTGAGCTGTTCGCTGCTGCGCGCCGTCGGACCGGAAGGCGAGGTGATCTCCTACGACGTCCGCGCCGACCACGCCGAGCACGCGCGCCGAAACGTGCAAACCTTTTTCGGCGGTCTCCCGGACAACTGGAAGCTGGTGATCGGCGATGTCGTCGACGCCGACCTGCCCGACGGCTCGATCGACCGCGCGGTGCTGGACATGCTCGCGCCGTGGGACGTGCTCGACCGGGTGTCGCGGGCGTTGGTGGCGGGCGGCGTGCTGATGCTCTACGTCGCGACCGCGACCCAGCTTTCAAAGGCGGTCGAAGCGCTACGCGCCCAACAGTGTTGGACGGAGCCCCGCGCCTGGGAGACGATGCAGCGCGGCTGGAATGTCGTCGGGTTGGCGGTGCGGCCGCAACACAACATGCGCGGGCACACAGCGTTCCTGGTGTTTGCGCGCAAGCTGGCTCCGGGTGCCGTCACGCCTACACCGATGCGCCGAAAGCAGCGCCCTACCGGACCCGGCTCAGTCGTCGCTGCGGACCAAGTTCCGTCGGACCGAGAGTAATTCAACTTCCGGGTGCGCGGCCACCAGTCGCTCGGCGGCGTCGAGAACAGCGACGGCATGTTGCCGATCGCCCGACACCAATGCCACGCCGATCCCGGCCCGACGACGTAGATCCTGCGTTCCGGTTTCGGCGGCTGACACGTTGAATTTCCGTTGCAACTCTGCCACTACCGGACGCACTGCCGACCGCTTCTGTTTCAGCGAGTGCACGTCGCCGAGCAGCAGGTCGAACTCGAGCCATCCGATCCACACGTCGGTTCAGCGACCCGGTGGCGTCGGTGATCCGGAGGTATCGGCGCGGAAAGCCAGCAGCACATCGGCGGTTCGGGCAGCGAGTTGCCAACCGCCTTGGTAGGGCTTGAATTCCATTGGGAACGCGAAGTGCGGACCTTTCGGATTGCCTGAACTGACGTCGACGTTCGCTACGACGTCGGCAGGGTCGCGGTCGGACCAATTGACGTCGTGGACAACAAATTTCGTCGGTGCGAAGCCGCCGTTGATCAACGCATTGACGAATTGATCGAACACACCGGCATTTTCCGGCGAGGCGCCCTCGACCAGATTTACTTTTTGAGGGCCTGGCACCGACGGATCAGCCAGCCGAGACAGCACACCTGCCAGTGCCTGAGGCGGCGGCAAGGGGGCGGCCTGAGGGGCCGGTGCCGGACCCGTCGACGCCGAAGTCGACGGTTGTTCGCCGGCGGGCGACGCGTCGTCCTCATCGCGGGAACACCCCGCAAGCGCGAACAGCGCCGCCATCGCGGCGGTGCTCAAGACTGCGGCCAGGCTCCGGCGCATGCAGCGGCCGTCAGCGCGAACGCACAGCCGAGATCAGCGTCATCGCCGAGTCGTGTGACAACTTCCAGCCGCCTTGATCGACAAAACGTAGATACTCCGGTGTCGGGGCCAGATGCGGTCCCGAGGCAGTGATGGTGGCCGTGGCGGCACCGGGGCCCGACGGCGTGATGTTGGTGATGTCGAAGGTCAGCGGAAGGCTGCCCTTGGAGGCGGCCTTCTGTAGCTCATGGTCGGCCAGGGAGACCGGGACGGGGATGCCGCCCTCGATGAGGTTGCCCTTCTGGGCGAACGACACGCTCGGGTCCTGCAGGGTGTTGAGAAGGACCGCCAACTGGCCGGCGGTGGGAACGTCGACCCCGACTGGCACCGCCGGGTCCTGCGGTAGCGGCACGCCGAAAACGACCGGTTGAACGCGGGGCGACACCGGGGCCACAGCTGCAATACAGGTCACACCCGCCGCGGCAGCACCGATGGCGACCGTCGCCGCCACGCCTGTGGCTAGGGTTTTCACGGTCACGATGGTCCCTCTCGGTAAAGCCGACTAAACATGATGTTAACGCTGTTGCCAGTGTGCCTCATTTCGACTTCCCGCATGAAACGGAAATCGCCGGTAGCGTTGAGGTATCCACCGCACACCGTCCCGGGGTGGGAAAGGAGCGCACCATGGGTGAATTCGACCGTGAGCCGTTCGGTAGCCCCCGCGAAGCCGACTTTTCAAACGAGGACGCCGCCGAGTTGGAAGAGCTCCGTCGGGAGGCCTCGATTCTGCGCGAGCAGTTGGACAATGCCGCTGGATCCCAAGGCGCCGGGCGCAGCCCGCGCGAGATCCACCAGCTGGAAGCGCGCATCGATTCGTTGGCGTCGCGCAACTCCAAGTTGATGGAGACCCTCAAAGAAGCCCGCCAGCAGCTATTGGCGCTGCGCGAAGAGGTCGACCGGCTCGGCCAGCCGCCCAGTGGCTACGGCGTGCTGCTCTCGACTCACGAGGACGACACCATCGACGTGTTCACCTCGGGACGCAAGATGCGGCTGACGTGCTCGCCCAACATCGACGTGCGGGTGTTGCGCAAAGGACAGACAGTTCGCCTCAACGAGGCTCTCACCGTCGTCGAGGCCGGCACCTATGAATCGGTCGGGGAGATTTCGACGCTGCGTGAGCTGCTGGCGGATGGGCACCGGGCGCTTGTGGTCGGCCACGCTGACGAAGAGCGCATCGTGTGGCTGGCCGAGCCGCTGGTGGCCGAGGACCTTCCAGAAGGCCACCCCGACGCGCTCAACGACGACACCCGGCCGCGCCGGCTGCGTCCCGGCGACTCGCTACTGGTGGACACCAAGGCCGGCTACGCGTTCGAGCGCATCCCCAAGGCTGAGGTCGAGGACCTGGTGCTCGAAGAGGTGCCCGACGTCACCTACAACGACATCGGCGGCCTGGGCCGACAGATCGAACAGATTCGCGACGCCGTCGAGTTGCCCTTCCTGCACAAGGATCTCTACCGCGAATATGCGTTGCGCCCGCCCAAGGGTGTGCTGCTTTACGGCCCGCCCGGGTGCGGAAAGACGTTGATCGCCAAGGCTGTTGCCAACTCGCTGGCCAAAAAGATGGCCGAGGTTCGCGGCGAAGACGCCCGCGAGGCAAAGTCATACTTCCTCAACATCAAGGGCCCGGAACTGCTGAACAAGTTCGTCGGCGAGACCGAGCGTCACATCCGGCTGATCTTCCAGCGGGCTCGCGAGAAGGCATCCGAGGGCACGCCGGTGATCGTGTTCTTCGACGAGATGGACTCGATCTTCCGGACCCGCGGCACTGGCGTCTCCTCCGATGTGGAGACCACGGTCGTTCCTCAGCTGCTCAGCGAGATCGATGGTGTCGAAGGTCTGGAGAATGTCATCGTGATCGGCGCCTCCAATCGCGAGGACATGATCGATCCGGCGATCCTGCGGCCCGGCAGACTTGATGTGAAGATCAAGATCGAGCGTCCGGATGCCGAGTCGGCGCAGGACATCTTCTCGAAGTACCTTGTCGAGACTCTGCCGGTGCATGCCGACGACCTGGCCGAATTCGGCGGTGATCGTGGTGCGTGTATCAAAGCGATGATCGAGAAGGTCGTCGACCGGATGTATGCCGAGATCGACGACAACAGGTTCTTGGAAGTCACCTACGCCAACGGTGACAAAGAGGTCATGTATTTCAAGGACTTCAACTCTGGTGCGATGATTCAGAACGTCGTCGACCGGGCGAAGAAGAACGCGATCAAGTCGGTCCTGGAAAGCGGTCAGTCGGGTTTGCGGATCCAGCACCTGCTCGACTCGATCGTCGACGAATTCGCCGAGAACGAGGACCTGCCCAACACCACTAATCCCGATGACTGGGCGCGGATCTCGGGTAAGAAGGGCGAACGGATCGTCTACATCCGCACGCTGGTCACCGGCAAGAGTTCGAGCGCGTCACGGGCGATCGACACCGAATCGAACCTGG
>NZ_JBYCLA010000003.1:0-3835 GCF_057473665.1 Mycobacterium sp. TH-M25 | reverse complement strand
AAAGCTGGTCTCGGCGAGTGTTGGGCGATCGGGGCCACAACTACATCACGGTGCCCTACATGGGGTTCCTGTACGCGGTGCCGATGAGCTGGCTATCGCCTGCCCTGTTCGATGCTGTCGTCAGGCAGTTCTACCGGCTGTCGCTGTCGGTGCCACCGGAGGGTATGGGCCAGATCTCTGACTGGCTTATTGACGGAAGTCCGAGGCTCGACCTGCGGCTGTCGGCGCCGGTCGAGAAGATCACCAGAGCCGAAGGTGGCTACGCCGTGTCGGCGGCTGGCGAGACTCACCATGTGGACGCGTTGATCGTGGCGCCCGAACCCGGGGTAGCAGCCGATCTGCTGACCGGACTCATCCCCGAGGCGGCCACGACAAAGTTGCGCGAATGCTTGTACTCCGACTACGCACATGTTCAGGTCTGCTACAAGATCAATCCCTGGCCTGAACATCGCGCCAGCGTTGCACTGCCCGCCAATATGGAACGCGACTGGGGCGCTTGTGTTTTACAGAGTAAGCGCCATCCCGGCAGCGTTCCTGCCGGAGGCGAGGTCGTCGGCGTGTACTTCTACACGCCACCCCTGGCGCACATGAGCGACGACGCCATCGTCAAGTCCGCACTGGACGCGGTACTCGAGGTGTACGGGCCGGCGCCAGAACCGGACTTGATCGAGCTGTTCCACTACCGGCGGGGGTTGTCCATCGCCGACCCGGGCCACTACGCCCGGCTCGACTCGCTGCACGCGGAGATGCCGGCCGGAATCTACCTTGCAGGTGATTATTTCGCGCATGCCGGCGTGGAGGCGGCAATTTTCAGCGGGGAACTTGCTGCCAACCGGCTCACCGGAGTCGCGCAGTAACTGGACGGCAACTCCATTGACTGATGACATCTCAGAGGTCGAACAGTGACCGATGCAGCGCTTAGTGCCGGACATAGTGCGTGCCTGGTCGACGATGACGCCCGCGAAGGCCACTCTGATTGAAAGCGACCGTACGGTCACCTACGCAGCGCTGAACGATTGGTCGAACCGCATCGTCAATGCGCTGATCGCCGCGAACGTCCGGCCCGGCTCCCACGTAGCGTTTCTGGTTAGAAACTCCGCGGCCTTCGTCGAGATCTGGGTCGGTGCCAACAAAGCGCGATGTGCACTTGTGCCTCTGAACTGAAGCAGTGCTCCTGCAGAGTTGGCAGATGTTGTTCACGACGCGAAGATCTCGCTGACATTCGCCGGCGGTGATTTCACCGAACTTGCGCAACGGGTCCGCCAGGCGACGGGGACGGCTGTCCAAATCGCTCCCGAAGACGTTTTGGATCAATGGTTCTCGCCGAGTCCCACGAATTACTGTGCGACATCTGGCGCGACTTCCGCGAGGACCCCGAGCTTCGCGTGGCCGTCATCACCGGGACCGGTGACGCTTTCACGGCCGGCGCCGACTTGAAAACCCATGCACCGGAATGGCAGACCATCGGACCGATGGTCGGACGTGAGCGTATCGAGGACGGTCTATGTGGTATCACCCGGGGACCGCTGTCGCGCATCACCAAGCCCATCGTCGCGGCGATCAACGGCTGGTGCGTTGGCCACGGCATCGAGCTGGTGATGGCGTGCGATATCCGCATCGCCTCCGACCGAGCGCAACTCGGCACCTTCGAGGTGCGTCCTGGCATGCATCCGCCCGACGGCGGTATCGTCTTCTGGCCAAAGTCTGTGGTGTCGGAGTTGCCCTGGAGTTACTGCTCACCGGTGAAGCGAGTTCTGCCGAGCGGGCATACACGGCGAACATGGTCTCCCGGGTCGTGCCACATGGAAAGCTGATGGAGGAGACCGACGCTAGTCCAGCGCATTCTGCGCTGCGATCAGGCCGCGATCGAATCGGCCAAGGAGACGGTACTCGAAATCATAGGCCGCCCTCCCTATGACCGACTTCGGGTCGAAGCGATGTGCGGCGATGCCTTATGCGGCGGCAATGCAAGCGTCATGGAGCGATCGCAGCAGTTCTTCGACAAAGTCGATCGGGGCCGCGCGGGGGCGACAGCCACTTCACTGTGACAGGGCGACTAGAACGCCGTGCTCTTGCGGGCGACAATCTCCTTGGCAATCACTCGTTTCTGAATCTCAGCCGTGCCGTCGGCGATCAGATAGGCCATGACGTCGCGGTAGCGTTGCTGCAGCGGGAATTCCGTGCTGTAGCCAAGGTTGCCATGAATCCGCATCGCGGCTTCAATGGCATTTTTGGCGATGATCGGTGGCCACCATTTACTCATTGACGCCAGTGCGGTGTGCGACCTGCCCTGTTCGCGCAGCCATAGTGCGCGGTAGCACATCCACCGTGCCGCTTCGAGGTAGGTGGCGTGCTCGGCGAGAGCGAATGACACGCCTTGGTTGTCAGCGATCGGCTTACCGAAGGCATGGCGCTGCGTTGCGTAAACGGCGGCTTCGTCGAGGCTGGCTTGTGCGGCTCCCAGGCACAGCAGGCCCAATGCAGCCCGGCTGAAGTCGAAGTGACTCATCACCGCGCGGAATCCTCGGCCCGGCTCGCCGATCAAATGCGAGCTGGGGACGAACACGTCGTCGAGATGGATAGAGCCCCATCCCAGTGGTAGGCAGCCCATGCCCGGCATATGGCGCACCGTCACCGCGTCCTGGTCCAGCGGCACCAGGTAGCAGCTCACCCCGGCCGAACCTTTTGTGCCGGGCTCGCGGGCGTAAATCAGTGCCGCCGACGAATGCATCGCCCACGAAATCGCCGTCTTCTCGCCAGTCAGCCTCCATCCTCCATCGGCGGGGCACGCCACCGTGGTCAGCCCAGCCGCATCTGACCCCGAGCCTGGCTCGGTCAACGCGATCGCAATGTTTTCTCGACCTTCGATCATCGCCGGCAAGTAGCGCTGCTGGATCTCCTCAGTGCCCTGCATCAGCTGTGAGCCGATAAGCCCGATCTGTATTGGCGCTGAGGCGACGTTCACATCGCCGTAGGCCAGAGTCTCGGTCGCGAGGCCGAGTGTCACCGGATCCTCGGCACCGGTGCCTCCATATTGTTCCGGCAGCCCGATCCCCAGGACGCCGATATCGCCGAGCTGGCGCAGCACGTCGAATGGAAACTCAGTCGACGCTGCGCGATCCCGGTAGCCAGGCAACAGCACTTTGTGCGAGAAGTCGCTGAGCGTCTTTTTAAACGCGGACTGATCCGGACTGAACTCGAATGAAACCATCTGGTTTCCTCTCTTCGTCGCACCGAAAACTTGGATGAGGCCGGGGAAGGAATCTTGACCATTACGGTCTGACCATTATAATATTATCTTCATGGTCTTCCAAGCCCCCGGCTCCCATTGCGGCGTTCCGCGACGGAAAGAGATTGCGGGATGCCGCCAGAGACGTTGAGCTATCGATCCACTGATGGTCACGAGATCGCGGGGTATCACTGGCCCGTCCGAGAGGCTTCAGCGGACGCAGGCGTAGGTGTGCTTGTCCACGGTATGGGCGAGCACGTTCGCCGCTATGATCACGTTGCCCAGGCGCTTACCGCTGAGGGTTTCGCGGTGTACGGATATGACCATCGCGGGCACGGCAGTTCATTGGACGGCAGCCGCGAACCCGGTCATCTGGGCCCCAACGGCTGGGCGGAACTGGTCGGCGATCTCGCCGTCGTGATCAATCTCGCACGATCGTCACATCCTCAACAACCAATCTGCCTAGTAGCCCACAGCATGGGTTCCTTTGCTGTCCAACAATTTCTGTTGGATCACGGCTCCGACGTCGACGCGGTCGCCCTGACGGGAACTGCCGCCTTGGACTTTCTGCAGCCGGCACTGGACTTCTCTAATGATCTGGACTTG
>NZ_JBYCLA010000002.1:0-2191 GCF_057473665.1 Mycobacterium sp. TH-M25 | reverse complement strand
AGCGTAGGCGATTTGGCGCCGCTGTGGTCCGACGACGTGCTGACCGCAGCGAACGACGCCGCGCACGCCCACGGCGCCCGGGTGACCGCGCATGTCTTCGGCGAAGACGCGCTACCCGGACTGATCAAAGCGGGCATCGACTGCATCGAGCACGGCACCGGGCTCACTGACGACATCATCGAGTTGATGATCGAGCATGGAACCGCTTTGGTGCCAACCCTGATCAACGTGGAGAACTTCCCCGGGATCGCCGACGCCGCGGGAAAGTATCCGATGTATGCCGCCCACATGCGCGACCTGTACGCCAATTGCTATCCCCGGTTGTCCGCGGCCCGCGAGGCCGGTGTGCCGATCTACGCCGGCACCGATGCGGGCGGCATGATCGCCCACGGGCGGATCGGCGACGAAGTCGAGGCGCTGACCCGCATCGGGATGAGCCCCACCGACGCGCTCGGCGCGGCGTGCTGGGATGCCCGGGACTGGCTCGACCGCCCCGGCCTCGACGACGGCGCTTCGGCGGACCTGTTGTGCTATTACGACGATCCCCGTTACGGCCCCGAGGTGCTGCATCGCGCGGACGTGGTTGTTTTGCGCGGGCAGCTCTGCTGAGCGTGCCGGTTCCTGACTTCATCGTTGAGCTTCGTCGGCACATCGGACACGCACCGCTGTGGCTGCCAGGCGTGACCGCGGTGGTCATCCGCGATCAGCAGGTGCTGCTGGTGCAGCGGTCCGACAACCAGGCCTGGACGCCCGTCACCGGAATTGTCGAGCCGGGGGAGAACCCAGCCGACTGTGCAGTTCGAGAAGTGTTGGAGGAGGCCGGCATCCACGTGGTTGCCAGCAGACTGGCGTGGGTGCACGTCACCCGCCCCACAGTTCACGCCAACGGTGATCATGCGCAGTACCTCGATCACGTGTTCCGGATGGAGTGGGTGAGCGGAGAACCGTTTCCCGCCGACGACGAAAGCCTGGAAGCCTGCTGGTTCGCTTTCGCGGAGCTGCCGCAAATGTCTGCCGACATGCATCGGCGGATCGAGCTGGCTGGCGACGAACGACCAAGTGCCCTAACGGTTTTCGAATCCAAGGGTACTCATGACGACCAAGGTCGGGAGCGTTGATTCATTCACCCACCCATTGTTATGCCGCGATACGACTTAGTGGTCTGGCTCGTAAGTTCGTCGAGGTCGGTGGTGCTGAATTTCCATGTGAATGGCCGTGCGGTCTGGTTGTAGCGGGCCTCGACGGCGTTGAGGCGGTCGATGTTGGCGTCAAGGCCGGTGACGTCGTTGGGCGAGAACGCTTTTCGTTGAACGGTGGAGAAGTAGACCTCGATCTGGTTGAGCCTGGACGCGTGCATCGGGGTGTGCGCCATGATCGCCTTTGCGCGCCGAGATCGACGTTTTGGCGGCAAAGTTCGAGTAGCAGGCTGCCAAAACGTCGATCTCGACGCTTACGAGCCAGACCACTTAGGGTGCGGAGGATCAAACCTTGACAGCTTTCCACGCCGCGTCGCCGAGGACCGGCGCCGCGTCGAGGACGTCGAACTCCGTGGTCCGCGCAAGCCACAGCCTGGCATATTCGAGACTGGGCCCCATCCAGAGCGCTTGGCACAACCGGGGCGGCAGGGGTTTGATGCGACCCCTCTCCACATGCGGCTGTAGCCAAGCGCCGGCCTCGCTGTAGAACTGTTCGTTCAACGCGGAGATCGCCGGCCGAGACTCCTCGATGACCTCGTACTCTCGGCAATGAAACAGATACCGCGCCTGGATTTCGTGTGACGCGACCCACTCCAAGTGGGCGAGAACGGACCCTGCGATCCCGCCGCGTGCCGTCGAACTCCGTTGCAGGGCAGCAAGATAGATGTCAAAGTATGCACGGAGCGTGGCGATGTACAGTTCGGCGGCGACGCCCTCTTTACTCCCGAAGAAGTGATAGATGCTGCCCACGCTGGCCCCCGATTCGCGGTGCAGAGCCTCGATGGTGGTACCCGCCACCCCGTTCTTGAGAAAGATCCTGAGCGCAGCGTCGAGGATGGCACGGCGGCGCGGAGCGCCAGTCTGCGTGGCGGTGGGCATCACCGAACCATACCGGAAGCGCGGCATTGACTAGTGCTTTATTCTAGAATAATGTTCGACTGCCGAGCCGGCGGCGCACGGTGTCCCAATGATTGGAAGGACCGTGGCCAATGATC
>NZ_JBYCLA010000001.1:0-5866 GCF_057473665.1 Mycobacterium sp. TH-M25 | reverse complement strand
ATCCTCGTCGTCGCCTGCCTTGGCATCGGCGTGGCGACCGAATTGGCGCTGTACAAATTCCTGGTCGCGCAGCTCGATACCGAGTTGCACGACGCGTCGCATCGTTCGGTGCGGATCATGCTGGAGCCGTCGACGGCGTGGCGGCATCATCCACGGCCCTTCCCGCGACCCGGCCCGGGCCCGGTCTTCCTGGACGCTCCGGCGCAGCCGGTCGGCATGGTGGGTGCGGTGATCAGTCCGGACGGGACGATCGAGGCCGGCTACCTGACTGCAGCCGGCGGGCGTGCCGCCCTCACTGACGCCGCGCGCGCGGAGTTGGCTTCGCTACCCGTCGACTCGCACCCGGTCACTCGGGATATCGATGGACTCGGCCGCTACCGTCTGGTCGCCGCGCACGCCCGCCGCACCGGCGACGTCGTCGTCACCGGCCTGTCGACGTCCGCCGTCGACGCGACGATGATCCGCGTCCTGCTGATCTTCGGCGTCGTCACCATGATCGCCGTGGCGGTCGCGACCACCGCGGGCATTGTGATCATCCGGCGGGCACTGGCTCCGCTGCGTCGCGTCGCTCAAACCGCGGGCGAGGTGGTCGATCTGCCACTGGACCGCGGCGAAGTGGCGCTGCCGGTGCGGGTACGGGAGTCAGATGCCAACCCGCGCACCGAAGTTGGCCAACTCGGGTCCGCGCTCAACCGGATGCTCGACCACATAGCCGCTGCGCTGTCGACGCGGCAGGCCAGCGAGACCCGGGTGCGGCAATTCGTTGCCGACGCCAGCCACGAGTTGCGCACGCCATTGGCCGCCATCCGTGGCTACACCGAACTGGCCCAGCGAGTCGCCCAATACCCAGGTGACGCCGAGGCCGTCACGCACGCGATGAACCGCGTCCAGTCCGAAACCGAACGGATGACCAACCTCGTCGAGGATCTGTTGCTGTTGGCCCGCCTCGATTCCGGGCGGCCGCTGCAACGCGAACCCGTCGACCTGTCGCGGGTCGCGGTCGACGCGGTCAGCGATGCCCACATCGCCGGCCGTGACCACAAGTGGGAGCTGGACCTGCCCGAGGAACCGGTAATGGTGTCCGGCGATGCGGCGCACCTGCACCAGGTGGTGACCAACCTGCTGGCCAACGCCCGTGTTCACACCGGAGCGGGCACGGTGGTCACCACCCGGTTGCATTCCGACGGCGCCCATGCCGTGCTGAGCGTGTGCGACGACGGCCCGGGTATCTCAGAGCAGTTGCAGTCGGAAGTGTTCGAGCGCTTCGCGCGCGGCGACACGTCGCGGTCCCGCAAAGGCGGCAGCACAGGTCTGGGCTTGGCCATCGTCTCCGCGGTGGTGAAGGCGCACCACGGCACGATCACGTTGCAGAGCGCGCCGGGCCGCACCGACTTCACGGTGCGATTGCCGCTGTCGGTCGAGGCGTGACGCCGGCTGGCCGTACCTGGGGTCTGGCCGGGATGCAGGTCTGTCCGGCGCGTGTCACGGGAAGATGTTGGACAGATCGCTCGCGACCGTCGTGGCCTGACCGACGACGCTGAAGAGCTCGAAAGCGGCGGCCAGCGAAACCAGGTAGGTGTCTGTCGCTATCGGTTGGCCGACGGCCTCAAGCAGGTTTCCCGCATCGATTCCCTGGGTGAAGAGGGAGAGGTCATAAGTCGGCATGGAGGTGAGCAGTGCATTGAGGACATCTGCCGTGGGGAGCAGTGTCGCATACGCCGAGGACGTCGCGCTGGACAGCGCGTCGACCACGTTGGTGAGGTCGTTGACGAGGTCGGTGGGCGACAATGCCGACAGCGCGTCGGTGGTTGACGTGGTGGTCGACGCTCCCGACGTCAGGTCGCCCAGCATGCCGGACAAAGCCGCGGACGGGTCGGACATGAAGGAGCTCACCTCCGAGCTGATGGCGTTGTCGAAGTCGGTGATGCCCTGCTGAGTGCCGGCCTCCAGCAGGGCCGGCACCTTCTCCAGCTCACTGACGCTCGGGAAGAGCCCGAACTCGGTCGGCACGTTCGCCGGACCCTGCGACCAGCCGTAATCGGGGTCGCCATAGCCCAGGTTGACCAGCACCTTCAGGTCGGGTTGGAGCAGGTCCGCGATGGGATTACCGATCAGCGGTATGTCGCGGACAGGATCCAGTAGCGGCAGATCCGCGGTCGGCATCATGTAATACGTGGTCATCGTGGCACCCTCGGTCGGCAATTGGATCGCCGAAGCGAGTTGTTCGGGTGTGACGTCCGTCGAATAAGTGGGGTGCACGAATTCGATGCCGGCGAGAGAGTTGATGTCACAGACAAAATCGATCGGGTACTGGCAGACGTCGGCGAAGCCGTCGTATTCCAACGTGTAAATCGTGGTGGGGTAGAGGTCGGAGGGGGTAGCGCCGTTGAAGGTGATTCCCAGACTGGGCAGGGCCAGTCCGGCCATCCGCTCGAAGAGGCCGCCGTCGGGGAGGTTGGGGTCGCCGGTCAGCACGAAGGACACGTCGGAGCTGGGCACATGTTGGGCGGCCAACTCGGTCATGGTCATCCCGGCCACCGTCGAGCTCTGGGATTGACCTTTCATGATGACGTCGCTGCCGTCGGCGACCTGCGCGGTGATCGTGTTGTCGAGAATTTCGGTGCCTTGGGCTTCTGAGGTGTCCAGCGGCAAACTCTTGACGCCGGTGTAGAGCCCGTAGTTACCGGCCGGATAGTCGACGCCTTGTGGGGTGTAATCCTGAAACGCGCCGTCATCCAACGTTTTGACGAAGACGTCGAAGTCGTGCTCGATGTAGCTCTCCGACGGTATCGGTGTGCCGCTGCCGGCCATGATGTCTGCCACGTTGTCGACGAGCCTGACCGCGCGTACCTGCCCGTCGGGCGCCGTCGGCGTGACCGGGGTTATGGCGATGCCACTGATGCCCAACAGGACGATACCGGCGGTGACGGAGAAACGAAGTGCGCGTCGCATGCTGTGCCCTCATCTGCGGTCGGTCCTGGGGGTTTCCAACCCCGTCGGCGTTGTCGCCGACACGGTGTGACGTCGATTACAGTAGGTCATCTTATTCAAAACAAGAACACCTGTTGTGACTTTGGCGGATTTTTCCTCAAACTTCGTTCAGCTTCTTATCAGCCGATCTGTCCGGCCGGCATCCGATCCGAAGACGGCTCGAGGGCGCCTAGATCGTCAGAGACGTCCAACCGACGCCCGGCGCCCGAGGAGTCCGGCGTGCACCAGCGAGACAAAGTCGACCATTTCTGAGATGAGAACGCCGATGTCGGCTTCCTGGGAAGCTTTGCTGTTCAGCCAATTGGCGACGATCTCGAACAAACCCCCGGTAGTCCCGATCGCGAGCGCGTGAAAATCGATCCGGTCATCGGGTGAGTGGTCCCCGACCAGCTCGAAACGCCGCCAGTGTTCCTCGAAGAAAGCCGTGACCCAGCGGCGGTTGTCGCGCCGCTGCCGCTCGACGTCCAGCGAGATGCCCCCGACATCACGGAAAGCCACCACGGCGATACGGGGGTCGTCGACGACCGAATGAGCGAACGTGGTCAGCAGTAACCGGAACGCTTCGGTGATGTCCTGGTCGGACAATTCCTGCGCCGTCTGCAGCACCTGCCGCTTGATGCTTTCGCTGATCTCGCTCAACAGTGCGACGTAGAGGTCCTCTTTGCTGGTGAACAGTTCGTAGAACGCTTTGTTGCCGACATAGGCGACTTGGCATATCTGCTCGATCGAGGTGTTGATGTACCCCTTGTCGGCGAACAGCTCCAACGCCGCAGCCAGCAACTGTTCCCGGCGTTTGGCCCGGCGTTGATCCGGATCCAGACCGCGGATCGTGCGGGTGCCACCCTCGCGTCGCGAGATCGACGGGGAAGCTTCGTCGCGTGCATCCCCCTGCGGTGTGCCCATGGGTCACCATGGTATCCGCGCTGACCACGGGACCCGGGGCTCCTTTGTCGTTGAGGCTGCGGTCGTGTTGTCGAGATTCACCAATAGGGAGCTTTGCTGAGAACGTCGATAGAATAGTTAAGAAAGTTAACCTTGCTGCTGGGGCGCCGTGATCCCGCTTTGATGGAGGTTTGCCGGACTGGGCCTACAAGTGGCTTGACGCAGCGCATGCCCATCCGGCCGGGATGGCCTCCGTGCCCTGGTGCCGACCCGAACTGCCAGCTCAACCGACGCCGGTATCGCACTTCGCTGTACCTGCCGGCGATCACAACAGGTAGTTTGGGTGCTCGTAGGGTGCTTTGCCCGCGGGATTTCGGGGGAGAATTGAGTCGACGCACTTTTCGCTTCGCCGTCGCGGCGATGCGCGAAGCTCGGATGTTGCGCATGTTTTCCCGACTTGTCGCGGCCAGCTGTCTCGGGCTGTTCGGGTTGGGCGTCGTCGTCCAGTTTGATCCGTCGGGTCCGGTGGGTGTCGTGCGGCACGCGCTCCAGCTGGCCGTGACGTTGTCCGCATTGGTCTTCGGCCTGCGATGGTTGCTGCGGCCGTGGCCGCCATACCGGCACGCGGTCGCCTTTGTCGTCTGGGCTGACGCGGCGGTCGCGGTCGTCGCCGTCACGATGACGACGCCGGACTCACGATTGTGCACGACGCTGTACGCGGCGCTGACCGCTGTCTTCGTAGCATTCCTGCTGGGTGGGCGAATTCTGTTGGCGCACTGCCTTTTCTGTGGGAGCCTCGTCGCCGGAATCACCGGTTGGGCGGTGCTGTTCGAGCACCAAACCGTTCTGGGGCTGTTCGCCATTTACATGCCGGCGCTGGTATGGACGGTCGTTATGCCGCTGAGCGGACTGGCCTTGATCGATGTCGGGCGGCATTCGATTCGCCGAACCGTGAAGTCCGCACAGCACGACCCGTTGACCGGGCTGCGCAACCGGCGAGGCATGCACGCCGCGGTGACCGCCACCATGCGGCGAACGTCGCCCGCGAGCGTGTTGATCGCGGTCTGTGACATCGACCGATTCAAGGCCTTCAACGACGGGCAGGGCCACGCTGCCGGCGACGCTGCTCTATTGAGTGTGGCGCGCAAGCTGCAATCGCTGGTCAGCGGCAACGAGATCGCCGCCCGTATCGGCGGCGACGAGTTCGTGCTGGTGGCATTCATGGGCTCGGGCTACGACAGGTCGATCTTGCTGAGTCGACTGGATCCGCTCACGCACGGTGAGGTGGACGGCCTGCCGCTGACGGCCAGTGTCGGTATTGCCTGGTATCCCGTCGGCGGCCCGCACTTTTCCATCGACGACGCGATACGACACGCCGATGCTGCGATGTACGAGGCGAAGCGGTCCGGCGGGGCCCGGTGTGCGATCTACGGGACGGCGGTCGAACTCGGCTGACATGATGACGCGGTGGACCCGCTGGAAAGCTCTGTCGATTTCGTCGACGCCGACCGGGGCTTCATCGGTGCGCTGGACCCCTGCGTCGTCAATGCCGCCGACGGGCGGGTGGTGTGGGACAACGACGCCTACGCGTTCATCACCGGGGATCCGCCCGCGACGGTGCATCCCAGCCTGTGGCGCCAGTCCAAGCTGACCTCCAAACAAGGCCTCTACGAAGTGGTGCCGGGCATTTACCAGGTCCGCGGCCTGGACCTGTCGAACATCAGCTTCGTCGAGGGCGAAACCGGTCTGATCGTGATCGACCCGCTGGTCTCCACCGAGGTGGCCGCGGCGGCGCTGCAGCTCTACCGCGCCCACCGGGGTGATCGGCCCGTCGTCGCGGTGATCTACACCCACAGCCACGTCGACCATTTCGGCGGCGTGCTCGGTGTCACCTCCCAGGCCGACGTCGATGCAGGCAAGGTCGCGGTGCTGGCGCCCGAAGGCTTTGCCGAGCATGTCGTGCAGGAGAATGTCTACGCCGGCCCGGCGATGG